>JBAUIA010000458.1:0-22206 GCA_049680565.1 Phototrophicaceae bacterium | reverse complement strand
ATACTTGCAAAATCATCTTCTGTAAGTGATATACCACGCTCTTGGGTAAATTCGGTTAAGGGTACACCTCCAACACGCACATTTGACCATGCAAGTACTTCGCTATCCCCATGTTCGCCAATCACATAAGCATGAACATGGCGCGCATCAATACCCACATGACGACCTACCAAGGCGCGGAAGCGTGCGGTATCAAGCATCGTCCCAGAGCCAATGACACGGTGTGATGACACACCAAACTCGGCAGCGTATTGGGCTGCGAGATGGGTCATAATATCGACTGGATTGGTTGCAATAATCAAAATCGCTTGCGGTGCATTTGTCAATACAGATGGGATAACTTGTTGAAACACTTTGGCATTGCGTGCCAATAGTTGTAAGCGCGTTTCACCTTGTTTTTGACCTACCCCAGCGCCAATGATGACCACACTACATCCTGCTAAGTCTTCGTAAGCACCTGCAATAATTTGGAGTGGGTTTGCAAAGGGTACAGCATGAAAAATATCATCCGCTTGTGCTTGTGCGCGTTTTGTATCTAAATCCACTAAGACAATTTCGCGTCCAACGCCTTGCATAACAAGTGCAAAAGCTGCTGTTGATCCTACAAAACCTGTTCCGACGATGCCAATTTTCATGATAGTTCTCCCTTAAAGCTAACGAGTGGTCGCACGACGGCTACGCCACCAGATACCGGGCAAGCGGCGCACTTTACCGAGCTTACTAATACTGGCACGACGACTAAAGACATCATAATCATGATCTTCAATATCAGTGAGGATTGCTTGATAGAGTTCTGCTGCGGCTGCAATGGCAAAGCGACCATCTTGTTGCAGCATTGCGATACCGGGTAATGATTGGGTGTACAAGCGACGGGTACGTTCAATCTGAAATTGCATGAATTTACGCCAATCTTCAGTCACAATACCACGATCAATATCAGCTTCTGATAAACCAAATTGAGCGAGTTCATCTTGTGGCAAATATAAGCGACCATTACGCCAATCTTCGGCAACATCACGTAGGATATTGGTCAATTGAAGGGCAACGCCTAAACGAATAGCATAAGGTAATGCTTCTTCGCCAGAAAAGCCAATGATGTGCATTGCCATCAAGCCAACAGTAGATGCGACACCATAGGAATATTCAGCTAAATCTGCAAATGTTTGGTAACGGGTTTGAGCAATATCGCGTTCGCAACCATTGATAAGTTGTGTCGCATAGCCACGCGGAATATTGAATTTTGCTTGTGTATCTGCCCATGCAAGGCAAACGAGTGAATCTTCTGGTGGACATTCCGACATGATTTCTGCACGCCATGTATTGAGGTTTGACTGGCGGTTTTCGAGCGAGTTGTGCGGTTCATCCACAATATCATCGGTAATACGGCAGAACGCATAGAGCGCACGCGCACCGCGTTGTTTTTCTTCTGGGAGCAAGCTGGATGCCATGAAAAATGTACGGCTATTATCTGATGTAATTTGATCACATTTTTGATAGGCAGTATCAAGGATCGCACTATCTGCTTGAACATGGTTCAAGAGACGTTGGCTATCAAGTGCCTCTCGTGCAGATACTAAAAGACGCATTTCCCAAGGGTGTGATTGCATTAATCTCATTATACCAACTCAGCTTCCTGCGTTTGTGTACGTTTGGATTTGAATGAGGGTGCAGCAGCACCTATCAAGTTTTCAGCGATAATGGATGAGGATAGAACACCGGGTAAACCAGCACCGGGATGTGTTCCTGCCCCAACAAAGTAAAGATTATCAAAATCTTCGCTGCGATTATGCGGACGAAACCATGCTGATTGTGTCAGCAATGGTTGTACAGAGAATGCTGATCCCATACGGCTATTGAGAGTATGACGGAAATGTAGCGGATCAATATGGTGCATCGCAATGATATTTTCTTGGAGGTCAGGCAAATAATTATCTTCCAAGAATTGGAGAATCATATCACGATATGGAATCGCTTTTTCTTCCCAGTCTACCCCTGCTCCCAAATGGGGTACAGGTGATAGCACATAGAAATTTTCACAACCATCAGGTGCAATAGATGGGTCAGTCAAGGATGGCATATGCAAATACAGTGAGAAATCTTCAACGAGTTGTTTATCATCAAAAATATCGGAGAGCAGTTCTTTATAGCGTTCGCCCAGAATGATATTATGATGGGCAAGTCCGTGATCTCGATATTGCTTTTTCGTACCAAAATAAATGACAAATAGTGACATGCCATATTGCATCATATTCATTTTTGTTTTGAGATAGGTACTCTGGTGCTTTTTATCAATCATATGCTCATAGACAAAGCCGACATCAGCATTAGCAACGACATTATCCGCTTTATGGATTGTGCCATCTTTGAGGCGAACACCCGTTGCCCGTTTATTGTCGATTAAAATTTCATCAACTTCTGAATTGACGTGGATTGTACCACCAATATCTTCAAACAACTGCCCCATCGCATTGACAATTGCGCCTGTTCCACCGAGTGCATAATGAATACCCCACTCACGCTCAAGGTAATGAATCATGGCGTAGATGCTTGGGGAATCAAAGGGATTGCCACCAATGAGTAAGGGATGGAATGAGAAGCAACGCCGTAAGAAATCATTTTCAATAAATTGCGATGCGTAAGCGTAAACGCTTTTATACGATTGTAAACGGATAAGATCAGGCGCAACTTTTAGCATATCTGTAAAATTCAAAAATGGTTGATCTGCAAGTTGTACAAAGCCTTTTTCAAAAATGGCTTTGGTGGTTGCCATAAATTTTTTATAGCCTTCTTTATCGGCTGGATTCCATTTTTCGATTTCGGTAAGAATGAATTCTTCATCACCATTATAATCAAATGCACGTTTATTGTGGTCAAAGATACGGTAGAAAGGATCACAAGGGACGGTATCGAAATAATCTTCGCGGTTTTTGCCTGCTGCTTCCCAAAGGTCTTCAAACATGAATGGTGCGGTTAAAACCGTGGGACCTCCATCAAATTTAAACCCATTAATATCGTAGACGTAAGCACGACCACCAATTTTATCGCGTTTTTCAAAGATTGTGACATCGTGTCCTTTGGCAGCAAGGCGTATTGCAGCGCCTAATCCCCCAAAACCACTACCGACTACGATAACATTTGACATGGACTTCCCCTTCATTGGCATCTATATACTTGAGCATATTATCTCTAGTGCGTAAATTTTAGTTGTACTTGATGAGAGAACTATGAGCGGTTTTTGCTCATTTATAGTTCTAATATGCCACTATTATCAGCAGCAATAAATTCTACAATAGCTTGTGCTACGCTATCAGGTGATTTGATATTATCGGGCTTGCTGAATGCAACTTGTTCCCAAAAATTGGTATCAACTGCACCGGGGCGCACAAGTGTAAAGTTATGGCGACGATTTTCTTTGGCGAGCAATTGCATCAATTCTTCTAGTCCTGCTTTTGCAACAGCATATGCGCCCATTTTAGGTAAGCGGATATGATCGGTATAGACACCGATGACAACCATATGTGCGCCTTTGGGCATCAATGGTAAGGTATGATGTGCTGCTAAGAATGCGCCATTCAGATTTGAATTCATGGTATTTTGCCATGCGCTATAATCCATACGATCTAGTTTTTCGTAGGCAACGCTGCCTGCTGTGTAAATCACAAGATCGAGCGTTTCAGTTTCTTGTGCTACAAAAAATACGGTTTGTTGAAAGCTATCTTCTGAGTTGGCATCAAATTCGTAGGTGAAGTCAGCTTCTTCTGGGATATGATCGGTTTGACGGGCAGCAGCAAAAACTTGCCAACCTTGCGCTTTAAGATGCCGTACTAGTGATTGACCCATACCGCCTGATGCGCCCCATATGAGAGCATTTGGCATATTGTATCGCTTTCTTTTTGAATGCAAATCTATGATATGAACATAAAATCGCTCATACTATTCTTAATAATAGTTTGGAGTGCTAAGGAAACGATGAATTCACTTTAAGAAGCCTGTGAGTAAGCTGACAAATTTATACATTTTTGTGAAATTCATGATTTGCAAGGTAGATACTCAAAACTATCTCATGTGCCTTTGCTAAAATTCATTTATGAGTATCAATTTTTGGAGACAATTAATCAATTGCTAGTACAAACGGAAAATGCTTTTTCAGGTGAAGAACATCAAGCCTTTCATTGGGATGGGAATAATCAAAAAGCCGTCTTATTGGTGCATGGTTTTCCGGGTACACCTGCTGAAATGCGCCCTGTTGCACAAATTTTTTATGATTTAGGTTGGACAGTGCATGGGGTTTTATTACCGGGTTTTGGGGCTGATATTGACCATATACTAGAACGCACCCATCAAGATTGGTTGAATGCCGTCAGTAAAGCGTTAGCTATATTGAAACACGATCATGAGCAAGTGATACTGGTTGGTTTTTCGATGGGTGGTGCAATTGCTTTGAAATTAGCCACTGAAAAAGCGCTAGATGGGCTTGTCTTATTCTCACCTTTTTTAGAAATTGACCATCTGCTGTGGCGTGCATTACCAGCGATTCGTCTATTTTTACCAAAAGTCAAAATCTTCAAGTTATTTAAACCTGATTTCAGTAATCCGCAAACTCGTGACGGTATTCATAATTTTATGCCGAACGCTGATTTGGATGATCCTGATGTGCAACAAGAGATTTTAGAATTTGAGTTGCCAATTTCGATGTTTAATGAAATACGGACGATTGGCAAACAAGCTGCTCAGGTTGCAGCAATGCTTCAAATACCGGTGCAAGTTTTCCAAGGGTTGCAAGATGATCTCGTAAAACCTGAACGCACGCGAAAACTAGTGGCAGATTTATCAACATTGGTTGATTATACGGAAGTCAATGCACCGCATGAAATTATCAATCCAGCGCTGGATGATTGGTCGATTATAGTTAGCAGATTGCGAATATTCGCTGAAACGATTGCAGTTAAAGGGGAAATTTATGAGTAATTATATTCAGAAGGTGATGAATCCTGTTTGGTATCACGGGCATGATAAAAAGCCACCTTTTTTTGAAGGATGGTACTTCAAGTGCGTAAGTGCCGATGAGCAAGATAAATGGGCATTTATCCCCGGTATTTTCAAAAATTTGGATGCAACAAAAAGCCATTCTTTTATTCAGGTGTTGGATGGTAATACAGGAACAGCCCATTATCATCGTTTTGAGCATGACGATTTTCGTGCAAAGCGTGATGCGTTTGATGTGATGATTGGTAAGAGTCATTTTCAAATTGATGAAATCACATTCGATATAGCGGATGACATCGGCAAGATTGAGGGACAATTACGCTTTAAGAATCAACATCCTTGGGCGATTACCCCTTTTGCGCCCGGTGTGATGGGTCCATTTGGCTGGTTGCCATTTTTAGAATGTTATCATGGCATTTCGAGTCTCGATCATACGATTGAGGGAAGTGTCAATATTTACGGGCAAAACATTAACTTCACAGGTGGACGGGGTTATATTGAGAAAGATTGGGGTCAGTCATTCCCAACGGGGTATATTTGGCAACAATCGAATCATTTTGATACAGTAGGCACATCCTTAACCGCCTCCTTTGCAACTGTTCCGAATGTTGGACGGACATTTGCAGGGTTTATTGTGGGCGTATGGCATGATGAGCAACTGTATCAATTTACAACATACAACGGGACGCGCATCAAATACGTTAATGTAACAGATGATGTCGTGACTTGGTGTTTGCAAAGTCGTAAATATCAATTGGAGGTACAAGCTACGCGTGCTGAGGGTGGCTTATTACTAGGTCCTGAGCGTGCAGATATGCATATGCGCGTTGACGAAACCTTAAAATCGAGTATTCAAGCACGGTTGACTGAACGCACGAGCAAACAGGTTATTTTTGAAGGGACAGGGCGTAATGCAGCACTCGAAGTTGTCGGCGATTTAAGTATGATTGTGACAAAATGACGACATTAGAACAAATTCAAAATAAGTTACCATTTACGATCAAAGCCAATCAACGCATCGGATATTATCTATTAGGTGCATGGGTACTCCTCATGATTGGGATGCCTTGGTTACAGTTTTTCTTCGGTGATGATATTATTCCGCTTGGGGTAGTAGCTGCTGCGATATTGCAGGCGAGTGCCGTATTTTACTTTGTACAATCACAATGGGGATTGCTACGAACAACACTCACATTTCTGATTGTTGCTGTCTTAACGTGGGGTGCTGAATTTATTGGGCATACAACTAGTTTCCCATTTGGGGCATATCAATATACGGATATTTTGCAACCTCAGATTGCAGGTGTGCCATTATTGATTCCTGTTGCATGGTTTATGTTATTACCATCATCGTGGGTCATGGCACAATTAATTGTTGGCAACCGCAGCACACTACAAGGCAAACTCGCATTTATTGGTATGAGCGCAATTGCGTTGACAGTGTGGGATTTATTCCTTGATCCACAAATGGTGGCATGGGGTTTTTGGGTATGGGATAATCCTGTAGGCTATTTTGGGATTCCCTATAGCAATTATTTTGGTTGGTTGTTGGTCGCAGCAATCGTCACAACTGTCGTAAATCCGCCCAAATTAGAGGTTTTTCCCTTAGCATTGATCTATGGCATTGTTTGGTTTTTACAGATGATTGGTCAAGGTGTGATTTGGCAACAAATTGGTCCTGCCATTGTAGGAACGATTGCAATGGGTGCTATTATGGTATTAGCCTATTGGCGATCACAGGAGCAAATTGAATGACAGTAACACTTATTATCTGGTCAGTTGCAACTTATCTGATAGCCTCGATCCCCTTCTCATTGATTATTGGGCACGTTTTACTTGGGAAAGATATTCGGGATTATGGGGATGGGAATCCGGGTGCTACAAATGTAAGACGCGCTGGTGGTTCAATTCCTGTCTATGCGCTTGCGCTGGTACTCGATGGCTTTAAAGGCTTATTCCCTGTAGGTATCCCCTATTGGCTCATGGGATGGACAAGCTGGGAAATTTTACCGATTGCTTTTGCTGCAATTCTAGGACATGCTTTTTCAATTTTTTTGGGCTTCAAAGGAGGCAAAGCGATTGCAATTTCAGCAGGGATTTGGATTGGTTTAATTGTCTTTGAAGCGGTGCTAGTTATCCCAATTGCTTTGGTGTTTTGGTATTACACCGTCAATGAGGACGAGTGGGCGATCATGTTAACCATGTTGAGCCTATTAGCCTATCTTTTATACACCCGTTCAGGCGATACAGCCTTGTTGCTGATATGGGTTGGGAATATGGTGTTGATTTTATATACCCATCGTAAAGGGCAATTATTGAAATTACCTACTTTACGTCGTCGGCAAAAACCGTCTGACTAAATAAGTGATCTTTCTTGTAATAGTCTACATCAATTAAAACCATTGGATATGACATAATTTATGCTGGTTCTTCTCTTAATTGCAGCAAGTGCATTGGTCATCCTACTATTGACGATGATTATGAATTTGTTTATTTTCCCTAAATTGAATGCTGATGATAAGCCCTTAAGTCAGCCATTAGTTTCATTGCTCATCCCTGCACGCAACGAAGCTGATGTGATTGAGCGCACAGTACAGCACATTTTGGCGCAATCTTATACGAACATTGAAGTTATCATTCTGGACGATCAATCTGATGATGGTACAGGTAAGTTAGCGTTGAAAGCAGCAAATGGCGATCATCGTTTGCAGGTTATTTCTGGCGAAGAATTGCCATCAGGATGGATGGGTAAAAGTTGGGCGTGCCAAACATTAGGAAAACATGCGTCAGGTGACATTCTGATTTTTACGGATGCTGATGTTATCTGGAAGCCAGATGCTCTATCTAGCGTGATAAGCCAGTTACAATCCGCAAAAGTAGATATGGTGACGGTGTGGTCAACACAAATTACCGAAACTTTTGCCGAGCGAGTCACTGTACCGTGCATTGCGATGGTCATCTTGGGGTATCTTCCGACAGTCATGGTTCATCATTCGCCCTTGAGTATGTTCGCTGCTGCGAATGGTCAAGTGATGGCATGGCGACGAGCAGCCTATGAAGCTATCGGTGGGCATCAACTGGTTGCCAATAATGTCTTAGATGACGTGACCTTAGCCAAAGCTGCCAAAAAACAAGGCTTTCGGATTCGGATGGTTGATGGCAATAATCAAATTTTGACGCGCATGTATGATGATTGGGATAGTGTGCGAGATGGTTTTGCGAAAAATATCCTCGCTGGTTATGGCGGTGCGATTCCTTTGTTATTAGGAACAGTATTCCATTGGATTGTGTTTTTATTGCCCTACGTTGCGCTACTATTTCCAGAGTATCGTTTATGGGCAGCGATCATCATTTTGGCTGGATTAGCATTACGGGCTGTATCAGCCATTTTCACGCATCAACGGGTGATTGATACATTTTGGATGCCATTGACCGTCATTTTATTTACGATTATTGCGCTGCAATCACTCTATTGGAACGTCACAGGCGGTCCTATTTGGAAGGGTCGCAAATTAGGCAAGGATAATATGTCATGACACATCCCACACTGGTTATTGGTGGTGGTATTGGTGGATTAGCCACAGCAATTCGCTTGCAAGCAGCAGGACATCAGGTGATTATTCTTGAAAAGAATGCCCTTGTAGGCGGTAAGATGTATCAAGTTGAGCGTGATGGATTTCGCTTCGATACAGGACCGTCAGTCATTACAATGCGTCATGTATTCGCCGAGTTATTTGAGCATGTCGGGCGCAAATTAGAAGATTATCTGGAGTTGCTGCCTGTTGACCCAATGACACGCTATTTTTATAGTGATGGCTTTGTGCTGGATGCATCCAGTGATATTAGTAAAATGGCACAACAGATTGAAGCGATAGATGAACATGATGTTGAAGGTTATTTAGCCTATTTGAGTTATGCAGCGAAAATTCATCGGATTACAGGTGAAACGTTTATCTATAATCAACCACCTACCCTTGCGAGTGTTTTTTCTCAGCCACCTTGGCGCATGATGCAATCTGATCCATTTCGTACGATGAATGGTGCAATCAAAAGTTTTGTGAAATCAGATAAATTACGCCAACTACTAGGACGTTTTGCAACCTACGTAGGTGGTAGTCCTTATCTTGCGCCTGCGACGCTCAATGTCATCGCGCATGTGGAATTAACGGGTGGTGTTTGGTATCCACGCGGTGGAATTTACCAAATTGCACAAGCAATGGAAAAATTAGCGCTTGAATTGGGTGTAGAAATTCGTACTCATCATGGTGTGGATAAGATACGTGTCAAAGATGGTCATGTTACAGGTGTTTTGCTTGAGGATGGGTCAGAAATAGATACACGAATTGTTATCTCGAACGTTGATGTAGCGATGACCTATCACAAATTATTAGCTGATAGTGGTCTGCCTCAATCTCGAATTACAAAAATGAGTAATTACGATCCGTCATGCTCAGGGTTTGTGATGTTATTAGGTATCAATGGCTCATTTGAAGCATTGGCACATCATAATATTTTCTTCAGTGATGATTATCCTGCTGAATTTGAGGCAATTTTCAAAAAAGGTATTCCTGCTGATGACCCAACAATTTATGTATCGATCACATCGAAAACGGATGCTTCTCATGCCCCTGATGGTTGCGAAAATTGGTTTGTGCTAGTCAATGCCCCGCCATTGAGTGATACATATGATTGGGAGCAACATAAACAAGGCTATCGTCAATTGATATTAGATAAACTTGCAGCACGGGGGCTTGATGTGCGCGACAAAATTCTGACAGAGGTGATTTTCACACCTGCGGATTTACAAGAGATGTCTGGGGCATGGTTAGGCGCGTTATATGGACCATCAGCGAATGACCGTTTTGCTGTCTTTTTGCGCCCTCATAATCGTAGTAAGGATATACGCGGTTTATACTTTGCAGGTGGCACAACGCATCCGGGTGGTGGTGTGCCGATGGTCACATTATCGGGCAAGGTGGCTGCCAACATGGTACTTGAGGATAATCTATAAAATGGCGATGAAAGCCTATTATAACGATGTCTTTGTATTGCCATTACCTGATGGACATCGTTTTCCAATGACGAAATATCGGCGTTTACGAGAACGATTAATCAGTGAGCAGGTTCTGCCTGAAGTAAGTTTGATAATCCCTGACGCAGCAACGGATGAGGACATTTTAAGGTGTCATGATAGTGGGTATTTATCGCGTGTGAAAAATGGCACATTAGATCGAAAAGAGATTGTACGGATTGGCTTTCCTTGGTCGGTGGAATTGGTTGAGCGCTCACGGCGTTCATCAGGGGCAACGATTTGTGCAGCACGAACTGCACTAAGCGAGGGCGTTTCCGCTAATTTAGCAGGCGGTACACATCATGCAGGGCGTGATTTTGGGGCTGGGTATTCTGTTTTTTGTGATAGTGGGATTGCAGCGCGTGCCTTACAAGCCGAAGGACTGATTGAAAAAGTGGCTGTGATTGATTGTGATGTGCATCAAGGGAATGGTACTGCCGATGTCACGCAAGGAGATGATAGTATTTTCACATTTTCGATACATGGCGAGCGCAATTTTCCGTTTCGTAAGATTGCAGGTGATCTTGATATTGGCTTGGCAGATGGTACAGGTGATGCGGAGTATCTACAGACCTTAGAGATTGCAATTGATCGTATTTTGAATGTTTTCCAGCCTGATCTCGTAATTTATCAATCGGGCGCTGATCCATTTATTGGGGATAAGTTAGGCAAATTATCGCTCACGAAAGCTGGATTAGCTGCACGCGATCAGATGGTGTTGGAGAGATGCCGTGCAGAAGGATTGCCTGTTGCTGTGACAATGGGTGGTGGCTATGCAAAAGATGTTGAAGACATTGTGGATATTCATCTGGAAACCATTAGAATTGCTGCTTCATTTTGTGAGTAAAGGTGGACAGTTAGCCAATTGGTGCCATTCTCCATTGAAATAGTGCAATGGAGAACGGACGCTTATATCATGATCTTCAACAAGCCTTATATAGTGAGATTCGATACATACCTAAAAACAAAAGTGACTATTAATTAGATGATGGTGTTGCTCTATCTGCGTCAAGCGGGAGGACATAAAGTCCATCCCCGACTATAAAAACTCATCGTAAGTTATAATATGATGAAAGGATTATAACTTACCTAATGACTTATTTTACGCTTCGTCGACAGGTTTAGATGCCATGAGCATCGTCATTGTGCCTTTTTGAACGGCTTTATCATCTTGATTCAAAATACGGAATTTGAGATCAACCACTCCACCGCCAAGACGCGCAGCCTCTTTAGTTTCGGTCACTTCCATTTCAATGCGGATCGTATCACCAATGAAAACAGGTGTACTGAATTTGACCTCTAATGCGCGAAAGGCAAGTACGGTGCGTTCAAGAATACCGAGTTGATAGGCTTGTCCGACAGCGTAACTCATGATGAGCATTCCATGTGCAACCCGTTGCCCCATAAAGCTATTTTTAGCGTATTCGGCATCTGTGTGCATGGGATTAAAGTCGCCTGTGAGTGCTGCAAAATTCACAAGGTCAGCTTCTGTGATCGTTCGCCCACGACTCATCATTTTTGTACCTTGTTCAAATTCTTCAAAATAAAGTCCGCGTGGACCTTGATTGGTTAAGATGGTCATTGTTATTGCTCCTAAGTCCTATCTGAATAAAAAGAGCGTATCATCACCACGCTCTAGTACAGTTGCTAACACACAAGCCACGATAAAGTAGCGATTTATGAGTCATTATCAACAAGTTTACCCAGATGGTCGATAATCAAATTGATATTGAGCGGTTTTGGGAAATAGGCATTGAAGCCTGCATCATGAGCATCCTCTTCCACATTCACCGAGTGATAAGCCGTAATTGCAACGACTTTAAGATGTGCTGTTTTTTCATTTTCACGAATTTTTGCTAGCGTTTCCCAACCATCCATTTCAGGGAGTGCTAAGTCCATGATGATGAAGGTTGGCGTATAGGTTTCTAATTTTTGGATACATTCATGTCCATTATGAGCGATATGCACTTCCGCCCCATGATGGCGTAAAATTTTGGACACCATTTGAATGCTGTCGAATTCATCCTCAACAACGAGGACGCGCCACTTATCAGCTTTAGCCATTGTTATCACTTCACCTAGTTATAATTTTTATTACAGAATATGTAACCCATTTAAAATTGGTTTTATTGTTTTTCATTAAATGATTTGATGGTTTCTTGTATGTCTTCCATGAAGGAATTGATACGAAATGGTTTCGGAATGTAGCCATCAAAACCTGCTTCTTCGATACGTTCTTTATCGCCTGCCATCGCGTGGGCTGTGAGGGCGATGATGGGTACATCAGAAAAATCATTATTATCGCGTGTGCGCTCAAACATTTCCCATCCATCCATTTCAGGCATAGAAAGATCAAGCAAAATGAATGTGGGTTTGAGTGTCGATAGCACTGCTAAACCTTCGACCCCATTACGCGCAATGTGGACTTCTGCCCCACCGTAAGATAAGACTTTTTGTGCAACCCCAAGGTTATCGGGTTCGTCATCGACAATTAACACAATCCAATCATTGATTTGATTACTAATCATGTGTTGGTTCTCCTGTATTTGTTGCTGATAAAGAATGAGACTCCCCTTGAAATGGGAGTGTGATCGTAAAGGTACTACCCTCATTAACTTGGCTGGTCAAGCGTACTGTACCACCCATCATGAGCAGTAGCTTACGGACAATCGCTAATCCTAAACCTGTTCCGCCTGTTTTACGACGGGAACTACTATCAACTTGACGAAATTCTTCAAAGATCGTTTCTTGCATATGGGATGGTATACCCATACCTGTGTCTTCAACAACGATATGCCAAGCATCGCGCCCATGTTTACGTATTAACATCCGAACAGTACCTGCTTCTGTAAATTTGATGGCATTCGATAATAAGTTAATCACAATTTGCTTGATACGGGCAGGATCACCCAAAATTTCATCAGGCATTCGTGCATCAACAGCAATCGAGAAATCAAGCGATTTTTCTTCCGCTAGAACACGCATTTGATTATCAACATCTGCAACCCAATCACGCAGATGAAACACTTTATTCACGAGTTCAAGTCGCCCTGCTTCAATTTTGGAAATATCAAGCACATCATTAATCAGATTAAGTAAGTGATCGGCATTCGTAACAACCCGTTCTTGGTAATCGCGTTGTTCTTCGGTGATCTCGCCTGTCATCCCTGCTAGCTGAATTTCAGTATAGCCAATAATTGCATTGAGTGGGGTACGCAGTTCGTGCGACATGGTTGCTAAGAATTGGCTTTTTAGATGGGTAGCATCTTCGGCTTGACGACGGGCATATGCAAGATCACGGTTGGCTGCGATGAGTGCATGATTTTGTTCTGAGAGAAGTTGCGTTGCTCGTTCGGCATCTTTACGCGCGCGTGCAAGATCGGCATTGGCTTCAACAAGATCATTATTCTGTTTTTGGATTTTTTCGTCGGCATGAATCCGCTTTGTGACATCGGTGCTAATACCGACATAATGGGTTAATTGTCCCTCGTTATTGTGAATGGGTGCAATGTTAAGTTCGTTATAGAACATTTCCCCATTTTTTCGATAATTACGAATAATGACAGTCGCGGGTTGCTCGTTCTTAATGGCATGGCGTAATTGTTTAACACCTTCTTGATCGCGGTCATCACCTTGCAAAAAGCGACAATTACGCCCAATTGCATCGAGCGCAGAATAACCTGTGGTATGTTCAAATGATGGGTTGATATAGATGAGTGGCAAATCTGGCAAGCGTGCATCTGCAATGGAAATTCCTGTTGGGCTATATTCAATGGCTTGATTCCGCATCAACAGTTGCATTTCTGTCAATTTGCGATAGGTAATATCTTTTGCAATCATGCAGATAGCATAAGGATTATCATCTTTATCGTTGAGCAGAAAACGTGTTGTAAGATATGTCCGTGTCCCATCGGCATTGCTGATATTTTCTTCAAATTGGAGGGAGCGTTGGCTTTCCAAAACTAATTGATCGTGTTTCAGAAGAATGCTGGCAATCGATGCACTAAAAATTTCAGCATCGGTTTTGCCGAGCAGTTGATCGTTATCACCTTCTGCAAAAATATCTGCAAATTCTTGATTGACAAGAATATATTGCCCTGCCAAATTTTTAAGACCAATCATTGTTCCAGAATTATCAAGAATCGCTTGCAATTGATCTCGCGCTTCTTGTAATAAAAGTTGGTCGTGATGCTGATTGCTTATATCACGCGCAACGAAATAGGTTTGCTGAATATCTGGATATGAGATGTAATGCCATGAAAGCCATTTAATTGTGCCATCTTTACAGATATACCGATTCTCAAAGGTTTGGGCATCGTTGTTTACTTGGGTTTGGATGGCTGTATTAGATGTTTGGAGGCGATCTTGAGGGTGAACAAATGATAAAAATGGCTGACCAACAAGTTCGTCCAATGAATAACCGAGTACGCGCTCCCATGCGGGATTAAGATAAATAAATGTTCCTTCAAAATCTGCGATACCGAGCATATCCACGGACATGGCAAACATGCGCTCTAAATCGGTTTGGCGTTGTTGGCGATGAACCACTTGATGGAAGATACAAACAAATATATCGCCCTCGGCACGCTGATGTTTGATGATATGCCCTTCAATGGGAACTTCTTTGCCTAAGTGTGATTTCAAGACACCTTGTACATCACTGACTGCATCATGTATTTTGAGTTGGTTAAACTGTGCCATAAAGAGTGAGCGATACGGTGATTCGAGTACATCATCGAAAAAATTGAGCGTTTCGAGTTGTGCATCATTATAATCAAGGCGTTGTTGCCATTTTCGGTTGACATAAACATAGTTACCATCACGATCAATGACTTGAATAAGGTCATCCAGTTTTGATAGTAATACATCAAGCGAGATGCCTAGCTCGCGGAAGGATTTCATTAAGATAGAACTCCATAGGTATCAATTAGACAACATTTTACCGATGGTCTGTGTGTAGAAGATTAAAAGAAGTTCAAAGAAAAAGCACAATCTATCATGATATAGATTGTGCTTTTTGTGTATTGTTCAGTTGTTGTTAAAGTGCCTGCTATTCAGATGTTGTTGCTTCTTCTGTTGCTTCAGCATCTTCGGTATCACTTGCTGCATCTGCATCGGTTGATTCATCTTCTGTTGTTGCTTCATCAACTGATTCGATTTCAGCAGCGTCTTCGGTATCATCGAGTGTTTCGGTGATAGCGTTATCTGGATTTAATGGAATTGCTTCCATATCTGCAACACCTGCAATCAGTGGTGCGATAACGAGTGAAACAATTGCCAGCAATTTAAGCAAAATATTGAGTGATGGACCGGATGTATCTTTGAAGGGATCACCGACTGTATCACCCACAACGGCTGCTTTGTGTGCTTCTGAACCTTTGCCGCCAAAATTACCTGCTTCGATGTATTTTTTAGCATTATCCCATGCACCACCCGCATTCGCCATCATCACGGCGAGCATGAAAGCAGAAACAAGTGAACCAACTAAAACACCAATAAGGGTATTTTCGTTCACAAAACGTTCAAGGATTGTGCCATCACCAAAGTATGTCAGGGCTGCGATAAACACTGGTACACCAACCGCGATTGCACCGGGGAGAATCATTTGGCTGATTGCACTATCGGTACTGATGGCAACACAACGTTCGTAATCGGGATCATTTGTACCTTCCATGATGCCCGGGATTTCGCGGAATTGACGGCGAACTTCTTCTACGATTTGTTGAGCAGCATCACCAACGGCAACCATTGTGAGCGCACTAAAGATATAAGGCA
Organism: Phototrophicaceae bacterium; assembly: GCA_049680565.1. Taxonomy (GTDB): domain Bacteria; phylum Chloroflexota; class Anaerolineae; order Aggregatilineales; family Phototrophicaceae; genus JAUZRW01. The sequence goes on along the minus strand of JBAUIA010000458.1, from coordinate 6,374 downwards.
ATAATGCCCCGATGAAGAAACCTGTGATGAGTGGTGCATCAAGGATATGGACAACCACATCTTGAGCATCGAGTGCTGGATCAAGCGCGTTAACGAATGCTGCCATCAAAGCGAGTGCGGTCATTGCTGCTGAACCGATTGCGAAACCTTTACCGGTTGCTGCGGTGGTATTACCAAGGCTATCGAGTGCATCGGTACGATCACGGACTTCAGATGGCATATCAGCCATTTCAGCGATACCACCCGCGTTATCAGCCACTGGACCATATGCATCGGTTGCGAGCGTGATACCCAATGTTGAGAGCATACCAACGGCTGCAACAGCCACACCATAGAGTTCTGCGAAGTAAACTGCGACTAATGTCACAGCGACTACGATGAGAACAGGTGCGAGTGTTGAGATCATACCGAGTGCGAGACCGCGAATCAGAACGATACCTGAGCCACCTTCGGCACTAGCAGCAAGTGCTTTGGTTGGTCCATAAGCATCGGCTGTGAAATATTCGGTAAAGTAACCAATAGCAACACCACCGACGAGACCTGAAATGGTTGCGATGCTGATACCAATCGGTAAGCCAAGGAAAAATTGGATCGCAATGATGATAACTGCAATCAAACCTGATGCACTATAGACACCGAGGCGTAAGCTACCGAGCAATTGTTCTTGGGATGCGCCTTCTTCGGTACGAACCAAGAAGCTGGCTACGATTGCGACGAGAATACCAGCACCTGCAACAAGTACAGGGAAAATTTGATATTCAGCTTGAGCGACTAATGAGGAACTCAAAGTTGCCAATGAAATTGCAGCGATGATGGAACTTGCGTAACTCTCGAAAAGATCAGACCCCATACCAGCAACATCACCCACGTTGTCGCCAACGTTATCTGCGATGGTTGCAGGGTTACGAGGATCATCTTCTGGAATCCCTGCTTCGGTTTTACCCACGAGATCGGCACCAACATCAGCCGCTTTGGTGTAGATACCACCACCAACACGAGCAAAGATAGCGATGGATGTCCCACCAAAACCAAAACCAGCTAAAGCGCTTGCAGCTTGTGGCGCATCCAAACCGATGACTTCGGTGAAGATGATGAACAAGATGCTAACACCCAAGAGTGACAATGCAACAACCATTGACCCCATGACTGTCCCACCCGAGAATGCAACACGTAAACCTTGATTAAGGCTCTTGGATGCTGCCTGTGCGGTACGAACATTGGCACGAACAGCAATATACATCCCTAAGTAACCTGCAACCCCTGATGCAATTGCACCTGTGAGGAAGGCTACTGTGGTTGCCCAGTGGAAATCTTCTGAGACGAAGCTGAGGATGAGCAATACAATTGCCACACCTGCAACAAAAATACTGATCGCGCGATATTCACGGCTCAAGAAGGCTTGCGCCCCTTTTTGAATTGCAGCAGCAATGCGCTTCATTTCGTCTGTACCCTCGTCTTGCGCGAGTACAAAGTTTGCTTGATACCAAGCAAATGCGATACCAATTAAGCTGGCGACAATACCGAAAATGCCAGCAGTTACCATAGTCATAGACAAACTCCCCTATTTTTCTGAGGTAATCAATTATTAACAAACGGAAGAATATTAGCGTATAGATGCCATTTTTCAAACATAGACTTTGAAATTCTTACTCTATTTGCTTAATGAAAACTGCAATCTTGAGGTACAATGTACCCTACGCTTAACCTACGGTGGTTATTTTTGTACAAGACAATTCTTATCACCGTATTTAGGCTTATCACTCACAACCCAATTATGTGATGGGTCATCCTTATTTATGCGAAACAAACTTGGTGCGCGTGGCGAAGCACTTGCAGTGACGTATCTCACTAACAAACACTATCGAATCATTGCCCAAAATTGGCATTGTCAGCGCGGCGAGATTGATATTATCGCTCAGGATGCTGCTACATGGGTCTTTTGTGAGGTAAAGACTCGCCGCAGTGTATCAACACAGCAGGCATTGGTCAATATTACGGAACAGAAACGGCAGAAAATGATCTTAGCAGCCCAACACTATTTACATGAGCATGAGCTAGACGATGTAAGTTGGCGGATTGATGCGATTGCAATTGCTATTCAAGCTGATAAGCCACCTGTCATTGACCATGTGGAGGATGTGCTTGATTGGTAAAATGCCCCCGCTCATTATTATTTTAGGTCCGACTGCCATTGGCAAAACAGGTCTGGCGATTGAGATTGCACAGTCAATGAGTGGCGAAATCATTGGCGCAGATAGTCGCCAAATCTATCAATATATGGATATTGGCACAGCAAAACCAACTTTAGCCGAACGCGAACAAGCGGTACATCATCTTGTTGATTTCCATGCACCTGATGCCGACTTCACATTGGCACAGTATCAAGAAAAAGCCTATGCAGCGATTGATGATGTGATTAGCCGTGACAAAGTGGCGTTACTCGTCGGTGGAACAGGACAATATTTAACGGCACTTGAAGAAGGTTGGTCGATTCCGCGTGTGCCACCGAACGAAGCATTAAGAGAGCGCTTGTATCAAGAAGCTGAAATGATGGGTAATGATGCTTTCCACGATAAATTAGCAGCCATTGATGAAGAATCTGCTGAGAAGATTCATCCAAATAATGTACGTCGTGTCGTAAGAGCATTAGAGGTGTATATTGAAACAGGCACACCGATCAGTGTTTTACAGCGCAAAAAGCCACCACCCTATCGTATTATGACGATTGGCTTGAAGATGGAGCGTGAGGCATTATATGCACGCGCAGATCAGCGTGTTGAGCAGATGATTGAACAAGGATTTGTTGCAGAAGTGCGAAGGTTGCTTGATATGGGATATGATCGCATGTTGCCGTCAATGAGTGCATTGGGCTATCGAGAGATCGTATCGTATTTGTATGGTGATGTCACATTAGATGAGGCAATTCAGTTAACTAAGAACAGTACGCATAACTTTATCCGCCGCCAAGAAATCTGGTTTAGAGGGCATGATAATGGTATCTTGTGGCATAATATAGAGGATATGAATCGCAGCGCATTAATGACTGATATTGCAAAATGGATACAAGGGAGCTAAAACGTGTCAGAAATTATTGATGCCCTTAGACGAGATGGTGATAGTTCAAATACGGTGATTGGGATTGTTATTTTGGTGTTGCTAACTGTTTTTGTTGCACCTGAAATTTTGCCCCAATTGGTTGCAGAGACGTTACCGTTTGTCGATGAAGGCTTACCTTGTACCTTGGTGATGAATTCTCAAGACCCTGCCAATCATCAATCTTTGATTGCACGGGGTGCAAGTGATCCGCTTGAATTACAAGTTGATATTGGATCGTATCCTACAAATGGAACGAGTCCATTGGTATTACGTGTCATTGTTATCAATAATACAATTGGGAGTGTGCCATTTGTATTTAATCCCAATCAAGTCATCCTTAATGATGATCCGAGTAGTAGTGGTATTGGTTTGATTTTTACACCTGCATTTGCTGGATCGTTAGATTACGACGGCAATGGCATTGCGAATGCGCGTATACAAGGTCAGAATTCATTTGCGCGTACCGATATTAAAATTCTAGGCCCTCGGCAACGGTGTGTCCATCGGGTCGAAATCCCGAATGCTCAATTAGCAAACTTAACACCGGGTAGCCGAGTTCGTGCCTATTATCGCATCCAAACAGCCGGTGGTGTGCAACAGATCAATGCGTTCGCAACGCCTATTTTTAGCGATCAGGGCTTAAATGTGGTATCCGGTGGGTTTGTCGAAAGTGCCGATCAATTTATCCCATTTGCTGCCAGTGCAAATACAGGACAGTAAATTTGTAATTTATTGCTATAAGCTGTGTTGGCTTTGCAGATTATGGTTTCAACAACAGAAAGGTATCGTTTTCTATGAGTGCTACGAATGAATTTCCAGCCGTTGTCGTCGTTGATGGTGAAATGGCTTCTCACAATTGGATATTGGAAAAAGAGGAAATGGTATTAGGGCGTGATGATACCTGTGATATGGTGATTCCAATGCGTCAAGTATCGCGCCAGCATGTTGTGTTTCGGCGTGTGGGTGATGAGCAATATGAAGTTGAAGATTTAGGCAGTAAAAACGGCACATGGCTGAACGGCAATCGCTTTGAAGGCACGCGCCAAATTAGTGATGGTGATGAGGTTCATTTAGCGCTCAAAGTTCGCTTACGCTTTGTTGGCTCGGGCATTACTGCACCTGTAACGGGTACAATCCCTGATGTGATTCCATCTATGGGTGGCAAAGGTCGTATGAAAATTGATCTGGAGTCGCGTCAATTATTCATCAATGGGATGGAGCTTGACCCCCCTTTGAGCTTGCCCCAGTATCGCTTATTGGAATTGCTATTTGTGAATCATGGCGGGGTTGTCTCGCGCGAAGAAGTTGTAGAGACCGTTTGGCCCGAAGCAATGGGCGAAGGCGTTAGTGAACAAGCCATTGATGCCTTAGTTCGGCGCTTGCGAGATCGCCTCAGTGAAGCCGATGCTGAAACACAATATGTGGTCACGGTACGTGGACATGGTTTCCGCTTAGATAATCCGACGGGGTAACAATATTAATGCCCTTAGATTTAAAGTATCTAAGGGCATAGTTCCATCATTTAATCGAAATCAAAGCCTGTAGCAAATGAATCAAAATTATCAAAATTATCTTCATCGTCCCAATCAGGGTATTGTTGTGGTGGATCGCCTTGAACGTTCTTAATCTCAATTCTTGTACGACTATCTTCTAAATTTATGGCTTGAACAACAATATCAAATTCCCACCAATCGCCAAAGTCAAATATAAAAGTCATTGTTGATCCAATAGATAAATTTAGGTTACTGAGCCTAATTTCATTTGTGGCAAAATCACTATCGGCGTAGGGATGTACGATTTCTAATTCTGTACCAAAACGAGATTTCATAACAAATTGATAGAGGTGGTCACTATCGAATTCTACTGCTGTTATTATCATGTGGGCAAATGTATCAAAGGTCTGGTTCGTATCTAAGGTAATTTCAGCAGACCAGTCTTTGCCTAATGAGACCTTAAATGTGTACTGACCTGTTACTGGTTCGCTTTGAGCGAGTGCAATCGTATTTTGCCAATCGGGGAAATAGTCTTGCAAATAAGGTTTTAAAGCGCTGAATGGTAGCGCTTGCTGTATATCCACATTATTCTCTAAATCATCGTCGTTATATGTGCTTAGATCATCCATGTTATTTAAATCATCGACTGTCTCTAAACCATCATCATCTAAACTGAGATCCTCCATCAATGTCTCTATTTCTTCGGGGATTTGTCTCAATACAACATCTGATAACACTGCAAGTAAGGCTTCGCCAAATTTAGTTTGTTCAATTTTCTTAATTTGCCAGCCATCACCATCAAGTGGTTGATCTTCATAAATTTTAATGATCCCGAATAAATCCATGAGGGCGATATGATACAAATGAGGAAAATATTTAAACTCATCTTTAAGATGCTTATAGGATTTTATAGTCATCCCTTTATTAGAAATTCTATTATAGGCAGATATCAAATCGCTTAGAACACGCGGATAGCCAAAGCGAACAGCGCGTCCACCAAGAATTTCATCATCACCACGCAAAATCCATGCCTCTAATAAATGGCAGTATTTTTCAGTTGGATTGAACGCATTCCACTGCTCTACCCATACTTCATCAATCTTGAGAATATTCTTCTTACCCCGTTTACGCACGTAGCTTAATCCTGATGCTCTTAAAAGAAGATATAAGCCTTCAATGGGAGGATATGACTTTTGGCTGGTACGAGATAAGCGAATATCGAGTGGGTTTTTGAGTCGCGGATTAATTTCTCGAACAATATTGAGTTGCATTTGCTCTTTGGCTGTTAGTGTGCGTTCTTCTGCTACAAAAACATCGAGCATCACCTGAAAATCATGTAACAATGTGTTCGGATTTACGTCATCGACTATTTGATTGTGTATTAATTTTTTATGGTACGGTTTTAATATGATCTTATTATTGTCAAAGAATCCGAAAAACATGAGTTTTCTCTCCTATAATACTACTTATGCTTCAAAGATTAACATAATTTTCTGCCTTATATTTTCCATACTATGCCTGAGATTACAATTATTATTAATTTTCTCTAAGACAGTTCGTCTATGCTAGTATACTCTGATATGGTTTAGGCAGTTCACAATAGATTTTTACTTATAATCATTCCAATAATAGGATTAGATATGATGACTGACAAAGTCGCTATTATCACAGCAGCAAGCCGAGGCATGGGGGCTGCAATCGCACGCGAGTTAGCAGCAACGGGTTACAAGGTCGCGTTGATGTCAACATCAGGTGATGCCGATAAAGTTGCGAAGGAACTTGGTG
>JBAUIA010000457.1:0-31884 GCA_049680565.1 Phototrophicaceae bacterium | reverse complement strand
AACACCTGCATCAATCTCGCTAACATCATAGAAACTATCAATAACATCCGCCGTATAATCTCCATCTGTGTCCATTTCGACTAATTTGGCAAATGATTCCCAGAGATATACTTGTTCAAAATCTACTGCTGCAAGGTTTAATACTTTGGCATAACAAGCCCGCAAATCATCAGGATCAAGTTTGAGCGCTTCAGAATATGCTTCTATCGCTTCCCAGAATACATGATTTTGCTCATGTTCTGCTACATCAATCAAGATAAATGTATCATTATTTTCCGTATCTGATTGTTCTGCGCTAAGTAAGATATTGCCATAAGCACGATATAGATGGTTATTAACAGCCTCTTTTTCAATCGCTGTCTGGAATTTATCGATAGCTTGTAAGAACAATCCACCTTCTGCCAGAACATCCCCTGATTTCAACCAAGCTATTGTATTATTAGGATGTTTTTCAAGTTCAGTATCCAATAAGCGATAACTTTTCTGTGCAAAGCCCATATTGAATACACTATCGGCAAGAATAGGAATTGGGTAATAACTATCATTAAATGCTTCCGATACATCAGTCACACGCTCTATAAGCAAATCGCCAATAAGGCTGTATCCCGGACGCATTGTTTGGGCGATTGATTTTGCGACGACCCATGCTACAAAATCTGAACCAATAGCACTGCTCACCTCTAGGAATTTAGTAAAGGCATCTATGACTTCATCGTCTTCCCATTCCACACCCCATAGCGTTGCCAAAAGATTGACATCCCATTCTATAAAGTGTTCTAGGAATGTTGTGAAGATAGTATCTACTGTAATGTTTACTTCAGGATAGGACGGATCAGTATCATCTAAGCGCCCTGCATTAATTGCATCGGCAATTTGTACGGCAAAATCAGGTAATTTTGAAAAGAGTTCACCTTGAGTTGCTGCAATAAGCGTTAAATCTATCTCATCTGCTTCTTCACCTGTAAGATTGTCATCATCAATTGTTACTGTTAATTTCCAACCTGTATCAATCGCTTCTAATGTGCCCCACATGCCAATATTTTCGTCAAGATACTCAATATCCCACTCTTCAATAGTGAATTGAGATTTATCGAGTGTCCATACGAAGTCTTCTGGTTCTTCGTGAAAGTTGACAAACAAACGATATACTTCAATATCGCCCCATCGATCAAGCAAATGTGCCAATGTTGACCAGAGTCCCATAGCAATGAGTGGTTCATCACCCACACACGGAAACATGCCGATGCGTAATGGTGCGCGACTACTAATGGCTTGTGGTAAATCGCCAACAGACCCGAAAATTGCGCTTGCATTGTTAGATGCAACGACTCGTTCATTGATTCGCATTAATCGTCTAGCGAATGTAGCAAGATCACTCATAAATTTTATACTCCTTACAAAATAAAAGCGCCCTATCTTAGATAGAGCGCCATTATATCAGATTTCAATATAGGTATCAGTTACCAGTAATATTAATAACTGGCACTGTACCAAAGTCGCCACGGAAAAGAACAAATTCACTGTTGATCCAACCTTGACCAAATGAACCTTCTACAAAGTACCAAACACCATCAGTTGCCCGTCCGATAACAGCAAGCTCTGATCCACCCGGCACAGTTGCAACGGTTGAAAATGCAGCATTAGGACCGCTACGTACATTGAGATTACCTGTATTAATAACGACACGGTTGCCTGTCACTTGTGGAACTGGCGCACCTGTTGTAACTGTTGAAGTACCTGCTGTTGGTGTTTGAGCACTCACTGTACTCGTAACACCTGTACATACTGATACTATCCCTGTACGTTGAATGACAGCGTTTGCATCAAGATAGCCGACTGAGCCATCGAGCAATTCGATGATTGCTTGATCGTTGCGCCGACCAACAATATAAAATTCTGTACCTAATGGTAAAAGATAAGGTTCTTGAGCAGAAAAACCATCAAATGTAATGGGGACAATTGCACTCGAAATCCCTACAGAATCATTACCACATTGGAGGACACGGAAATCAACATTATCCATCCAACCACGACCAACATTAGGAATATCAACGAGATACCATGTGCTACCATCTGCTGCAACTTCTGCTGCAAGTAATGGGTAGACAGTTGTTGGATCATTTGGCACGTTACGACTTAAAATAAGTGTTTCGTAGCTAGGTCCTTCGTGCAAGTCTTTACCTACGAGTGAAACACCTGTTACACTACGCCCTGTAACGACTGATGCAGTCTGTGTTGCGCTACCACCACCTTGACCCAATGATGCAGTCGTATCGAGGATGACAGGTTCTGTGATAACAGGAACTGTTGAATAATCACCACGGAACAATGTAAATTGGCTATTTAACCATGCTTGACCAAAGACACCTTCAACTAAGAACCATACATTATCAGTTGCACGTCCGAGAACAATTAGTTCATCGCCACCCGATACAGTTGCAATAACTGAATAACTAGCGGCTGGACCACTACGTAAGTTCAAGAAGCCTGTATTGATGACAACACGATTACCTGCTAATACAGGAACTGTTGTGCGCGTACCTGCTGTTGTAGCAGCAGCACCGCCACCTTGTCCTAAATTAGCAGCAGCAGTTGGAACACCATCACAAACTGAGGTTACACCAGCACGCGGTGCTGTGGCTGCGTAAGATACGATACCAACAGTACCATCAGCGAGTTCAAAGGTCACAAATTCATTATTTGCACCACTGAAAGCCCCGACATAGCCTTCTGTACCGCTTGGGATAAGGAATGGGTCACGGTTTGCAATACCATCAAAGCGCAGTTCTGTATCATATTGGATTGTTGCGACTGTTTCAGTCGTACAACCTAATACGCGTAAGATAACACCGTCCATCCAACCAGCACCCGTGCCGGGAACGTTGACGAGATACCATGTTGTACCATCAACCCCTGTTGTTGCATTGATGAGTGGATAGATTGTTGTTGGATCATTTGGAATATTACGGCTCAAGATCAAAGATTCATAATCAGGTTGCGCCCGTAAGTCACGACCAATTAAGCTCACACCTTGAATACGTTGCCCTGCGGCTGCTACCGATGTAGTTGGTGCAGCAAAACCGCCACCTTGCCCTAAATTAACATTGGGTGCGCCTGTCTCGCCAACAGCTAATAATGGTAAGTTGCTGAAATCCCCACGAGGCAGTGTAAATTCAATATTGACCCAACCTGGACCACCGTCTGTATTGACTTGATACCAGACTCCGTCACTGAATGTTCCCAAGACGGGAAGCTCTGTGCCACCGACAACAGTTACAAGCACTGTATATTGAACACCCGGACCTGTACGTACATTGAGAAAACTTGTATTAACAACCAAAATTGGCTGTTGGAAAGATTGTGCTTTTGATACTGATACTGCACCACCAAATGTGAGTGATACCAGTGTTAAAAGCAGTGCGAATGTGATAGAAATACGTTTTAGAGGTTTCATATGTCCCCTTCCGTTGGATAAGGCTACCTCTTTAAGTAGCAAAAATTAGTACACAAACATTGTTTATTCACATCTTGAGTATAATTCCATGCTTAACATTCGGCAACTACTCAGTTAATTAATTAGTGAAATTAATATCTGGTTAGGTCATATGCTGACCGTTGGTTGTGCGTAGGCTTGGCATATTGGAGTTTTATCTCATTTTCAATGATACTACAGATACATTTTTGAGCTATTTGATTGAGGGCATCATGAGACAAAAAAGTTGGATCATATTATTATCATTACTATTGCTGTCATTTATATCAACAGTCGTACAAGCACAAGATGGTGGTGTTTCGGCAGAGATTATCAATGATTATCCTGCACCTAATGTGACACCCTTAGTGCCAAACGAAGACTTACTTTATGATCGGATTTATCGGCGAGTTAACAATCCATTAGCGATTTATGACGCACCAGCAGGAAATCTTACAACAGATTATGGCATTGGCTACAATTTTGTAACACTCAGTGGGCAACCACAGGGCGAATGGGCGCAAATTGGTGCTAGTCAATGGATTTCGACAGCAGGGTTAACCGAAGACGTTACAATTTCTCGCTTTAGCGGTGTTTTACTGCCAGTAGAAGGTTTGCCATACACAATGGCATGGACATTACGCCATCTACGACCATCAGAAACTCCCGGTGGAGAACAATCTGACAATAATCCATTTTTGTATCGTTACAGCCGTGTCAATATTTACTCGGTAATGGTTATTGATGGGTTTAATTGGTATCAAGTTGGTGAAAATCAATGGATACATCAATTCAATGTAGCGAAGGTTTTGCCGATTGCACGCCCTGCTGATGTCAATACAGATAAATGGGTCAGTGTTGATCTATATGAACAGGTTTTGATTGCTTACGAAGGCGATACCCCTGTATTTGCTACGATGATTTCATCAGGTTTACCCGAATGGTCAACCAATCAAGGCACGTTCAATGTATATTTGCGTCGTGACCGTACAACGATGAGTGGCGCATACAATCAACCTGATTTCTATTATCTTGAAGAAGTGCCTTGGACGATGTTCTTTGATGGCGACATCGCTTTACATGGCACATTTTGGCACGATGGCTATGGGTATCGGCAAAGTCATGGCTGTGTCAACATGACGATTACAGATTCGCATTGGCTCTATAATTGGTCATCAGATGTGCGCGATTTCACTGTAGAAGATAGTCCTGACTTATCTGTGCATGTCTATAGTAGCGGTGAATACGAATAAATCTCATGAAAAGGATACTGATTATGCGTCATAGGTATCCTCTTCATATGGTACGATTAATTAGCTAGATATATGGAGTTTACCTCAATGAAGCGTCATGTGATGTTAGGATGTATTTTGTTTTTTCTATCGTTATCATTTGTTCAAGCCGATGATTGCGGTGATTATTGTACGATTGATTTCGAGCTAGAAGTTGAAGTGAACGAGCCCAATGTTATCCAATTAACACCTAATCGTGATCTAATGTATGATCGCAGTTATTATCGTGTTGATGGACAAGCGCAAGTCTACGATGCACCCAATGGTAACCCAACGCGCATCATTGATAATGGTTTTAATTATGTCACGATTTTGACAGTTGTTGATGGATGGGTACAGATCAATAGTAATGAGTGGATACAATCCGAGTTTATGACAGATACAAATTATGTTAATTCATCATATACGGGGGTTTTGCTACCAGCAGAAGGTTTAGATTATCCGATGGCATGGATATTAGTGAATATGTATCCTAGCCCTGCACCCGGAGCCAATCCCTCAGAAGCATTCGAGTTTTTACCACGTTATACACGAGTCAATATTTATGAAACAGTTGTGGTAGATGGCGAAGAATGGTACATGGTTGCACCTCAGCAATGGGTTCATCAATTCCATGTGGCAAAATTACGACCATTGGAAACTATCCCTGAAGATGTTGATACCGATATTTGGGTAAGCATTAATTTATATGAGCAAGTTGTCATCGCGTATGAAGGTACAACACCAATATTTGCTACCTTAACATCAACAGGCTTACCACGATGGCCCACATTTGAAGGCACATTCCATATTTATTATCGTAATCCACGCGAGTATATGAGTTGGGGCGTTGTCGGTGATGATTATTATTCGCTTGAAGAAGTACCTTGGACGATGTTTTTTGATGAAGGGCGTGCATTACATGGCGCATACTGGCATGATGGTTTCGGGTATCGGCGTAGTCATGGATGCGTTAATTTATCCATTACTGACGCACGCTGGATGTATGACTGGGTATCTGACTACATGGGAACGACACGAAGTGCGGATATAGAACAAGGTCCAGCAGTTTATGTCTACACTACTGGTGATTACACCCAATAAAGTAAGTAAATCCTAAGAAGACGCTCTCAATTGAGGGCGTTTTTGATTCAGGTGTTGCACATGCACAAATGCACGCTATGATTTGCTATGTGAATTTTCAAGCAATCATACTCAGGATAATAGATGACCTTAAATAAGAACTTGCGTCAGCTACGTAAGCTAGAATCAACCTTGCAGCAGCATATGGCATTATTTGGGTATGAACTCATTGATGTTCCCATCATTGCTGCTGCCGATATTTTCTTAACTCGCGCTGGTGACACGATCATTGAAGAATTATTTACATTTGAGCGTTTTGGGCAGTTACTAGCACTCCGCCCAGAATTTACAGCAGCAGCAGCACATCATTACATCCAATCAGGTTTGACCAAGTCCGTTCGCTGGCAATTAAGCGGTGACATCTTTATTGATGAGCCTTCTGATTATTCTCGTCAATATCAACAACATAATATTGGTGCTGAATTTATCGGTGAAACCAGTACCTCAACTGATGCAGAGATTATTGCAATGGCAGCACAAGGGATGCAAAAGCTAGATGTTTCGGATTGGCAACTGATTATTGGGCATGTTGGTTTGCAATTGCATCTCCTATCGCAATTCAAGTTAGATCGGCGTACCTACCGCATTTTACTGACGCAAAGAGATCGCCTCAAAACGAATGGGAAACAAGCTGTCTTAACTTATCTCTCTGAAATTTTAGAACTAGAAGATACAAACGAGAGCATGACAGACTCAACTGGTGTCGAGACACAGCAAGTTTTGGATGTCCTACTCGATTCAACACCTTATGGAAATACAATGGGTGGACGTGATCGGCGTGACATTGCAGCACGCTTACTCAAAAAGCATGATCGTGGATTAGAACGTCAGCAAATCTCAGATGCGCTTGATTTCTTGCAATCATGGGGTGAACTACGTGGGACAATGACAGAAATTTTACCTGCTGTCCAACGTTTTATCGCTAATGATGACCTGTATGGACAACAATTGTTCAATGAATGGCAAGAAACGCTCAATCTTTTAGAGGTATATGGTATTCCTCAAAACAAAATTTTCATCCAGCCTGATTTAACGAAAAATTGGGATTACTATACAGGCATTGTGTTTGGTATTTATGCAAATGAGACCTATGTTGCGAGTGGTGGGCGTTATGATGGCTTAACACAATTGCTAGGCAGCGAACTTGCGTTTCCTGCGGTTGGCTTTGCTTATTACACACAGAAATTATTAGACGCTTCTGATAGTGTAGTTTCGCCTACGAAAATTTGGACAGTGACGAGTGATGATCCTTATGTATTGATTGAATGGGCATCTGCATTAAGAGATGCTGCAATATCTGTTCAAATCACTGATAATGATGCCGATATTACAATTGAAAATAATGTGGCTACACTCAATACCAAAATATTCAGTTTGGCTGAACTCATTCAGGAATTAACACAATGACACCAAAATTTACATTAGCAATGCCTAGTAAAGGCGCGATCTACCAACCAACGCGCGATTTTCTCAAAGAATGTGGGTTGAAAATTCGTAAACCGAATGAACGCCAATATATTGGCACAATGCCGACAATTCCTGAAATGGGTGTTTTGTTTCAACGGGTAGTGGATGTTGTATACAAAGTCGCTGATGGAACTGCTCAAATCGGCATTACAGGATATGACTTGGTGTATGAACATCCGCATGAAGATATTATCATCATTTATGATAAGTTGGGTTATGGCTGGTGCAAGTTGGTTGTTGCAATCCCTGAAGCATGGGTTGATGTGACGAACATGATTGATTTGGTTGAGGTTGCTTTAGATTTCCGCGAACAAAAGGGACGTAATATTCGCATTGCAACAAAATATGAGCATTCAACCCGCGAATTTTTACATCGTCATGGTATTCATCACTTTACGCTTGTTAAAGCCGAAGGTGCAATCGAAGCTGCTCCAACATTAGGTTATGCCGATATTATTGTTGATTTAACTGCAACGGGGACAACCTTACGCGAAAATCATCTCAAAGAAATTAAAGGGGGTACAATTGTTGAGGCTGAAGCCTGTATCATCGGCAATCGTAAAGCCTTAGAAGCCGATCCTGAATTGCTTGATGCGGTACGTGTTATGACAGAATATATTGATGCGTCATTAAAAGGACGTGAATATTTCCAAGTAACAGTCGATATTCAAGGGGAAAGTGCCGAGGATGTTGCCCGAAAAGTTGCAAGCCACCCTGTTACACGCGGATTATTAGGTCCTACAGTTGCACCCATCTATCATGTGAATGGCAATGAGAATAATATGGCATGGTTTACAGCAACATTGGTTGTGGAGCAAAAAGCCTTGTTGTCGGCTGTTGAACATATCCGAGATGTAGGTGGACGGCATGTGATTGCCACACCAATTCGCTATGTTTTTCTTGAGCAAGCCCCTACATTTGTGACATTATTAAAACAATTAGACATCTAAAGCTGATTTGATAAAGACGGGATGCAATATCCCGTCTTTATGTTTATAGCGCATCTTCTACTTTATCTAGCATCGTATCAATGATACTTTTTACATGCTGACTTTCGCTACCCATTTCAACTGCCATTGCTAAACCCAGCAAGCTGATTTCAGGTGAAAATTTCGCACTATCCGTTAAGTTCATTGTGAGAAATGGGCAACAGAATAAGGCAGCTTTGAGGGTATCGCGCCAATCCGATTGCAATTGATCGTTAGCTTCGAGTTGCTGCAAGATAGGTATAAGTACACGATCAACCTTGCTGGATAAAAACATATGGCGTACATCAGGGAGTTTATAGTTGTAGCTAACACGCCATACACTGTCTCTAATATCAACTGAAATAGGTGTGGTAGCGCGTTTTTTATCAGGATAGTACATCCACATCGCAAAAACGTTGTGAAACAGGGGTTTCGTGAGATCAAGCAGTGGATGATGAATTCCTGCAAAGGCTGGATCAAAGTACAAGAGATCAGGCGGGTTTTTATCTTGCTGAAAAAAAACATTCCCATTATGTGCATCACCATGACCAACAATTGCCACATCAGCTTGATTCGGACGTAGTAAGTAGATTGCTCGATCAATAATTGTATCGAGGGAATCATCATAATGTTGTCCATTGATAATCCACTTTACTTGACGAACATCTTTCATAAGATATTCCCCATTAGGCAGCAGAATAGCTGTATCTGTGCCGTAGAACCGATCTAAACGTCCACCAGTTAAACGATGATAAAACAATTGATGAACAGGCGATTTTGCAGCATCTTGTGCGGATTGTTCAACGAGAGATTTTTGATAAAGTTTGAGCAAATCATCATCGGCTCGATTTTGTGCAATTGTTAAAGATTTAAGCGCACGATCATCTACTGTTTCAATATGCCATGCGACATCAAATACTGACTGATCCTCAATCACTTCATAGACGAGCAATTGTTTACCGGGTTCTGTTGATTTAAATATCGGCTGAATGATGGGATAGCCAAGATTGGATAACATCTCAGCATTGTAGTATTCATCAATGACTGTATCAGTTTCAGTATGTGTTTTAAAGAAACGGCGATTACCATCAGCTAAAATCATGAATCCATTAAATGAATTGAGTGAGACCGCTAATGGCGTTAATTCTAGCGAAACAACATCTAGTGGAAAATTATCTTGGATGAATGATAGGAGCAGCGCTTCAGCGCCACTCTTATCTGTAAATTGTAGATCACGGATTTGCTGTAGAATATCGCTCATACGCCCAAAATCTTATTCCGTAAACGAATGGCATTAGCATGTGCTGGGAAACCTTCATAATCAGCAAGGCGCGCAACATGCCCCTGAATGCTCTCATAGCCTTCACGCGATAGATAAGCAATCGAACTGCGTTTCAGAAAATCCCAAACACTAACGGCTGAGAAAGTACGTGCAAAACCACCTGTCGGGAGAATTGCATTGACACCTACGGCATAATTACCTGTTGGAATTGGTGTCCAATCCCCTAGTAGAATTTCGCCCGCATTATTGATCTTATTGAGTGCAATGAATGGATCTTTAACCAGTACTTCGAGATGTTCTGGTGCATAATCATTCACAAAATCAATTGATTCTTGCAATGAATTTGTGAGGATAATGCCGCCGTAATTCTGCATGACATTATTGACAAATTCTTGTCGCCATGTCGGTAATTGTGCAATGTAATCAGGAAGAATTTCATGTACTTTTTCAGCAACATCTCTACTATGAGTCACGAGTAATGCTGCGGAATCAGGACCGTGTTCAGCTTCTACTAGCAAATCAATTGCTGCAAGGCGTGGGTCAACATTTTCATCAGTGAGGATAATAGACTCACTGGGACCTGCGGGTAAACCAACGTCAAATGTACCGTATAGTAAGCGTTTAGCTGCCGATACGTATTGATTACCGGGTCCAATCACTTTATCAACTTGGGGAATCGTTTCAGTCCCATAGGCTAGAGACGCAATTGCTTGAATACCCCCTACTACATAAACTTCATCAATACCAACAATTTCAGCCGCAACAAGTGAGGCATCATCGGCTTTGCCTTCTGGTGTTGGTGGTGTGACGACGACAATACGCGGAACGCCCGCAACTTTTGCAGGCGTTGCCAGCATCAGCATTACAGATGGAAATGCCCCCTTACCGCGTGGAACATAACACCCAACACTCGCAATCGGTGTTACTTTTTCACCTGCCATAATACCGGGTTGTACTTCAGTGAACCACATTTTTTCGGGTAATTGTTCTGCATGAAATTTGAGAATATTGGCATGAGCGGCTTCAATACCTTCAATAATTTGTGGATCAAGGTTTGCGCGCGCACGCGCGAAATCTTCGGGGGTTGCTCGTAGCATTGTTGCTTCAAAAACATCCGAATCCCATTGACGTGCATATTTAACAACGGCTGCATCGCCATTATCGCGCACATCATCAATGACTTTTTGAGTCGATGGCAACAATTCCGAAATGTCAGTCTCTGAACGTCGCATAATTTTATGACGTTGTTCATTTGTTAGTTTATCTAACTCAAAAAATTGAATATCTACCATTTACAACATCCTCCAACTTAAATTAAAAAGCGCCGAGCAAGCTAGCTCCGCGCTATGATTTTTGCATACAATCATTAATTGACGGTTTCAGCTTTTTCGATTTCTTCTGAGCGATGATGATGACCATCCCAACGAATATCAGGTACTAATGTTGCTTTATTCGCTTCGATAATATCTTTATGCTCAAGTAAATCTTGCATCATAATCTTGATTTCGGATTTGACATCCATGGTGGGTTCATAGCCGATTGCATCAAGCCCTTCACGGATTGGATTATAGTAATGTTGTTCTTTTTCAACGCGTGGGTTGTCATAGTGTTTGACTTCTACAGTTAGCCCGAGTTCAGCACCGACAGCTTGAACCATATAAGCAAGATCACGGATCGTATAGCTTTCTGCAAATTGATTGAACACACGGAAATCACCCGCATCAGCAGGATTTTCTACAGCAAGTGTGAGACAACGCATTGAATCGCGCAAGGGTAAAAAGGCTCGTTTCATTGTGCCTGATCCGTAAAGTGTTAAAGGGTGTTCGATGACTGCTTGCGCGCAAAAACGATTGATTGCTGTGCCAAATGCTTGGTCAAAATCTAAGCGTGTTTTGAGGCGTGGGTCATCACCTAATCCCGGAAATTGTGTTCCAAAGACAACCCCTTGCATAATATCGGTTGCGCGCATGTTCCAAATTTTGGTTGCAAACCATGTATTGTGCGAATCATGAACTTTCGTTTGATGATACCAACTCCCTGCTGATCGTGGAAACCACAATTTATCTTTACGTCCGTTGAATTCGACCTCGAAGAAGCCTTCTGGAATATCAACATTAGGTTGACCATATTCACCCATTGTGCCTAGTTTGACAAGATGTGCGTTGGGTACAACTTCTTTCATCGCATAAAGAATATTCAGGTTATTACTGACATTATTGGTATGCGTCCAAACGGCGTGTTGGACATCCATCATTGAATAAGGTGCGGATGGCATCTGTGCCAGATGAACGACAGCATCAGGTTGGAAATCTTCAAGAAATCCTTTTACGAATTCAAAATTGGTTAAATCACCGACACGAAAATCAAGTGGTTTACCAAATTGTTCTTCAAAGGCTTGCAGACGGTCTGCATGTGAAGCAATAGGAATTGCACTGGTACTACCGACTTCAGCAACCCAATCACGTCGCATGAGTTGATCTGCACCAGCAACTTCATGTCCTTGTGCAGTCATATATTGAGCGAGCGCCCATCCAAGGTAGCCGTCAATGCCTGCAATAAATACTTTCATATTTCTCTCCAGTGTTGTTGTCCATTTTAGCTTACATCTGTGTAAAACCCATCAGATGCTTGTTGGCTACGAGAATAACTTGTTCAAACATTCACAAAGTCTAAACAAGGCTTGGGATAGTGTCAAGGAAAGGGATTATGAGTGACCTACAATGAGGTACTTGACGTGTACCTCATTGTCGAAATATTGTACGGATTAGTTGCTCATAATCTGTTGAATCGGCTGGAAATCAGCTAAATATCCTCTCACTGCAAGTAATTCAGCATTAAGAATACTACATCCTGCTGCACCACGAATGGTATTATGCGCTAAGGCTGCGAATTTGTAATCTAAGATAGGACAATCACGTAAGCGTCCAATGCTAGTCATCATACCATTACCTGCCATGCGATCTCGGCGTGGTTGTGGACGATCAATTTGTGGTAAATATTGCACGGGACGTTCCGGTGCGCTGGGTAATGAAGCCATATCGGATGGTGTTTCATAATTTGCCCATGCATTTAATATGTCAGCTTGGGTTGGATTATCCCTAAATGCAATGGATAAATTGACCAAATGACCATCAATGATAGCAACACGCGTTGCTGTTGCACCAATTGTGATGGGATAATTATCAATCGTTGACCCGTTAAACTCACCCAGAATCTTGAGCGGTTCTGTTTCCATTTTGTTTTCATCCCCTGAAACGTAAGGGATTACATTGTCAATGATATCAAGGGAAGCAACACCGGGGTATCCTGCCCCACTAATCGCTTGTTCGCTCACAACATGCAATTTCGTGATGCCAAATTGCCGTAACGGTGCGAGTGCCATCACAATTGGCATTGTGGTACAGTTTGAATTGGCGATGAGCGCACCTGTTGACCAGCCACGATTTTTGCGCTGCATATCGATTAAGCCGATATGCTCATGATTTACTTCTGGGAGTAAGAGCGGTACATCGGGTGTCATGCGGTATGCTGAAGCATTGGTACATACAACATGCCCTGCTGCTGCAAATTCAGGTTCGCGGTCTTTTGCAGCATCTTTGGGTAATGCTGAAAAAACAAGCAATGAGTCTAAGTCGGCATCCAATGGCTTGACAATCATATCAAGGATATGGGCGGGTGGATTATCGTCCAAAATCCAATTAACAGCATCACCGTAACGTTTACCTGCACTACTTTTACCGACAAGTTCCGCTACTTGAAACCAAGGATGGTTATCGAGTAATTGAATGAAGCGTTGACCAACAGCGCCTGTTGCTCCTAAGATTGCGACGTTAAGTTTTTGCATGGTTACATCCCTACTGAATTATTTTTAGCTGCTGGATATGATCCTAACATTTTCACAAATGATGCTTTTTGCAAGAGTGCTGTTAAGGCAGATTGTACGTTCGGTTCTTGCCAATGTCCTTCAAAATCCACATGAAAAACAGGTTCCCATGGACGGTTACGGCGTGGACGTGATTCGAGCTTTGTTAAATTAAGACCTTGTTCTGCGAATGTACCAAGGCATTCATATAATGCTCCCGGATGATGACGTGTCGCAAAAACAAGCGATGTTTTATTGTAATCAGATAATACAGGATCGGTATGACCAAGCAGAAAAAATCGTGTGAAATTAAAGGTAACATCCTCAACAGATTCTGCTAGCACATCCAATTTATAGATTTCGGCTGCGCGTGTACTTGATAAAGCCCCAACATTAGGGGTTTGTTCTGCTGCAAGGTCTTTAGCTGCACCTGCTGTATCATACCATGTCACGGGTGTTAAACCTTGACGCAGTAGAAATCGTTCACATTGTGCCAATGCTTGTGGATGTGAGCGAACATGCGTTAAATCATCAATTGATGTTCCGGGGAGTGCCACTAAGGCATGATGAACATGATGAATAACCTCTGCTTGAATACGAAGATCATAATCCATCAATAATTCGTATGCACCGTTAACTGCACCAGCGAAAGCATTTTCTACTGGAACAAGTGCGGATGTAATTTCTTCGTTATGGATGGCTTTGAATAGCGCATCAAGGTCTGAACAAGGATATGTTTCGATATTATCTTGCCCAAAGTGTTGAAAGATAGCGTTTTCAGAGTTAGCGCCATGTATGCCTTGAAATCCGATGACTTTTTGCAATGGATACCTTTCCATAGTTTTAGTGCATATTAAGTTGATAATTTGCAAAATGCTATCATTAAATGTCTCGGTTTGACAATAGACTAGCAAAAAGATACACTTTTTAAGATGATTATCTATCTTATTATGGGAATTCAATGCAAGAAACACGCCGCCAAATATTAGACATCTTACGTGATCGCGCAGAAGCAACGGTTGATGATATTGTTGATGATCTACAAATTTTACGTGGATCGATCACATCTGTGACAGTACGCCATCATTTGAGTAAATTGCAAGAAGATGGTTTGGTAGATGCCGCGCAAATGAGACACCGTGCAACACCGGGTCGTCCACAGCATGTGTATTCCTTAACCGATTTAGGTAATTCCTATTTTCCAAATAATTATCCTGATTTAGCAACCAATCTGATTAAACAAATCAAGGCGAATTTGCCAGAAAAACAGGTTAATGTCATTATTTCTGGCGTTGCCGATTCAATGGCAGCAGAAGCCAATATCCCATTGGAAGGTAATTTGCGTGATCGGCTGGATAAGGTTGTTGATTATTTAAATTGTCATGGCTATGAAGCACGTTGGGATGTGCATGATGAAGGCTATGTACTCATCACCAGTAATTGTCCTTATCATAAAGTGGTACATGAAGATAATGATGATACGTTATGCCAGATGGATATGCGTTTGATCTCACAAATGTTAGGGGTTGTCCCAAGGATGCTAGCGCGTATATCCAGCGGTGATGAGAGTTGTAGTTATCTGATACCAGAATAAGCTATTTTAGGCTGTCATCTGATTAAAATTTTCTGGAGATGAGTTTTTAAAATAAGTATCTATTTAATTGACGATGAACCCACGACATGATATAGTTTCTGTACGTGGATGCTTATAACTTATTAGGAGTCGATGCTCATGGCACTCGCTGAACAAAACATTGAAACACAAGTACAAGAAGTCGAGATGGTTGTCACTCCATCTGCTGTAGCTGTTATCAAGAATTTGCTGCAAGAACGTAGTATTCCAAACTACTCACTTCGCGTGTTTGTCACAGGTGGTGGTTGCTCTGGGATGCAATATGGCATGTCATTTGAAGAATCACCGCGCGAATACGATAAAGTTGTAACGGTTGATGGTGTAAGTTTGCTGGTTGATCCAACGAGCTTGGTCTATCTCGAAGGCGCAACGATTGATTTCGTTGACAGCTTAATCGGTGGTGGTTTCCGCATTGATAATCCGAATGCAGCCTCAAGTTGTGGTTGTGGATCATCTTTTAAATCTAAAGATGGTGCTGGCGCAGAAGATGCAAGTGGCGGTTGCGGTACTTGTAGCACCAGTAGCTACTAAGTTCGATTAAACATGATTATCTGAAGCCTACTCTAAATGAGTAGGCTTTTTTGTTGCTTATTGCCCTCTAATCGAGGCAATCATGAGTCCTAGTAAACCTAGCACTGCTAAACCTAAAATCGGCAAAACAGGTGGTATATTACCCGATGCAATAGAAGTGATCGTAGATTCTACAAGGTCATCGTTAAGTGCTGCTGTCGGTTGGGCATTCGGGATATTTGTCGGGTTAATGTCAGCAGGTGGTGTATACGTTGGTAAGCGCGTATCGCCTGATGATACTTGACTAGTTGTATTCAGTGGTATTTCTAAGATACGCGATTCAGCCGTCGCTGTCTGAGCAAAGCTGGGTGTTTGTAAGAGTACAATTGCTGTTGCTGTTGCAATATCTTGTGGTGATAATTCAACAGGCTGTATAGATGGGTCGATAGCTGGAATTTCACTCAGATTTCCTGATAAAACAACATCTTCAAAATAAACCCATGCTTTGCCATTGGGTGCTGTACTCAATTGAATTTGATACCACGAGAAATATTGCCCTAAGACTTGATAATCTGTATTATCTTGTAACACGCCTAACACTGTGCCATCTTCTGGAAAATCACGAATTAGACCTGTGCCTGTTGCTGCAATGGATCGCAGACGGGCATCAGGTAAAGGTTGGGTCGGCGTGAATGTTGGTGAAGGTGATGCCTCTACGAATGTATTATTTGATTGAGGCGCTTCTGTCGGTGCAGTCGATGGGATAACTACAGGTATCGTCGTGTTGGTGATACGCGGTTGCGCTTGTACAGATTGCGGTTGTGTTGGCATCAACCCGAATCCTGCACTCGCTAGAATGATAAATACTGCCAGTAAGTAACGATACTGCATGGGTATTATCCTGAGATGATATTAATAGTTGTTTGGCGACCTTGTTCGGCTTGAATTTGATTCGCGCCATTTTGTAAGAATCCTTGATAATATTGCCCTGCTAAACCTATGGTTGTCCAGTCGCCAAGTTTAAACGGAGAGACTTGATAGGTTGGCAGACAATCTTGGCAATCGGCAGGTAACCATTCGCCGTTGAAGCGTCTGCCGATATGAACATGAGTTGCTGTTGAAAATCCCCCTGCACAAGATGGTTGTCCAATACGATCTCCTGCGTTAACACGAATACCCTCTTGAATGTCGCTTGCAACGTGTAAGTAATTGATTGTCCATCCAGTTGATTCATCGCCATCACCATCGAGATCAAGCACAACAACACCTTCGGCTGCGCGTGCAATTGTTCCCGGTGCAACTGCTGTTAACCACGCATTCGCAATAAAACAAAATGATCCGTCGGTTGAGTTTTCCGATGGTGCAAAATCGAGCGATGCCCAAGCACTACCACTCCCCCACCCACCATGAGGACCGCCCGTATATCGCCATTCAACATTCGGTTCAAATGGGAGTATGAGTTGCGGTTGCTGTAGATTATTAGGGACAAGTGGTTCAATTGCATTGGTGAATGGGTCGCCAAAGTAGCGAACGTATGTTGTATATAAGCCTTCAAAAGCAATTTCACTTTGCCAAATCGAGACAGGTACACCATCGAGACTTAGCATGTATTGCACGGCAACAGATGCTGGATTGAGTTCAGGATTGAATAGTAATCGGGTACTATCGGCAAACGTGAGTGTTGCTAATCCACGATATTTCCATGCGTAATAACCGCGATTTAATTCATTAGCTGCCCATGATAATTGTTTATATAAGCCTTCTGATGTAGGCGCTGTGCCAGCACTGACAAGTGGGCGTAATAATAAATCTTCACGAGGTTGTGGATTACTGAGCCAACCTGCTCTAAATTCAAGAATTGCCAGTAAGAGGCGTGGATCGACACTGTATTCAAGTGCCACACGATTTACAATTTGCGCCCCTGTTTCAATACGGGGAAATGCAGCACCATTTTCGATACGAACGTCAACAGTATCCGTTACTTGGCGAATATAACCTGATTGGGCTGCTATAAAGGCAAATGTGTCAAAATTACGGCTATCAGGCGAACGCACTAAGCGACTATCAGGAATGATTTTAAAATTGGGTGTATAGGCTTCTGGCACATCAGGGAGCAATACTTCTTGACCAATGCTCAGGATGTTGGGGTCAAGTAATTGGTTAGCCGCTAGGATTGCATCAACACTGACCCCGTAGATGGCAGCAATACCTGATAAGGTATCCCCAGATTGAACAATGTGGCTCGATGGTATATTAGCAGGTGGCGCGGTTGCATTGGGTGTTGGATTGCTCAGTGGTTGCTGTGGTGCAGGTGATAAAATGACAGTTTGCTGTGGTAGCACAGCTTGTGCATTGATAGGCGTAGAGACCACAATGGGAGCTGCTTGTTGTCCCGTTGCACCGTTGACAGGAATTGTCGCTGTGATAATGATGATATTCGGCTGCTCACGGACACAAGCTGATAGAACCATGAGCAAGCCCAATAATGCAATTGTTAGTAGCAATTTACGCATGATAATTATTATTCAAAACTCCAAACACCAAAAACACCCTCCGCAATGCGATTAAATGTTGCGTCAAGATTTTCAGTATCAACTGTGTAAATTTCTGGTTGTGTTTGACCATTTTCAATCCCCCCTGCGAATACTAAATACCGACTATCAGGTGACCAGACGCGATGACTGGGTGAAAACTGGTCAAAGTAAGTGACAAGATATAAAAACTCGAAGGTTGGTATGAAAGAACTATAGCTGATGTTGGTTTGCGCCTCAATATCGAGAACTTGCCATGTGATGCGCGTAGGTGAATCGTTTTGTATGAAGCTCTGATTAATGCGTTGTTCAGATGCTGCACTAGCACTTGAACTTTCATCAAGATCAATACTTAAATAGGCGATTTTACGACTATCAGGCGACCAGAAGAAGCCTAAAACACCAGCACTATCCGCAATGGTAACTGTTTGACCTGTATTGGCATCAATCACATTCACCCCACTTGAGCCAAATTGGTCAATTGTACGGTAGGCAATGTACTGACCATCAGGTGACCATAAAAATGAAAGGAAACCTGATAGATCTTCGACAAGTACAGTTACATCATTAGCGTTGATAGTTGCTAAATTTGTTAAGCCACGCTCTGAGCCTTGTAAGCCAACAAGAATACGATCATCAATGGGTGACCATACAGGTGCTTGGAATTGTCCTGATGACGATTGTAGTGTTTGGCTAATATCATCTTGAGCGCGATTATAAATATCAAGTTGGCTATTAGACCGATGGAAGATCATTTGTGTGCCTGTTGAATCCCAATGATAGTAGAATGGCGCGCCTGTAGCAATAACTGAACTTGTGGATGTATCATCATCAACCAAAACATCGACTGATAAACCTTCTGCGCTATTAACTAACATCGCTAATTCACGGCAATCTGTGCCACAATCAGCAGGCGACCAATAGGCATATAAAATGAATGTCCCTGCATTTTCATACGCGAGTTGCGGTTGTGCTTCACCGTCGGATGAAATATAGGCTTGCCCTAGTGCATTATTCTCGCAGCAGAAAAATGCTAATCGCCCATCTGTTGACCATGTTGTCCATTGATAACGGTTTGTGATTGTTGCATCGGTTGTTAATTGGGTGGCTGTTTCCTCAGTGAAGTTATAGGTGTAAACATTATAATCTGAGCCGATGATGGCAATTTTACCAAGATCGTCAACAACTTCATCAATTGCCAGCGTTGGAATTATGCTGATACACATTACAATAAAACAAAGAAACCAAGAGATTTTTCTTAACATTATAAGTTCTCCAGAAAACTGTGGTAGGGACTATTCATCTAGTATAGTATAGGTGTGTTTGGCATAATTTGAGATAAGTATTAAGTAAACTACTAACTGAGGAGATTATTCATGGCTACACAAGAACAAATCAATAGCATTTTCCCAATGATGATGGAGAACTTTGATGCAGGAAAAGCTGACGGTGTTAATGCAACCATTCAGTTTAATTTAAGCGGTGATAACGGAGGGGTGTATTGGGTAACCATCAACAATGGTGATGTAACACATGGCGAAGGCGATGTTGAAGCTGATATGACGGTACAAGCCGCCGCCGACGACTTTTATGGCATCGCTACAGGTGATACGAACCCAATGCAAGCATTTATGATGGGTAAAATCAAGATTGATGACATGGGACTTGGTATGAAGATGATTTCCATGTTCGGCATGGGTTAACCATTAAGGCTATAGTAAATAAAAACACCCACAATTGATGTGGGTGTTTTTGTTAGTGA
The DNA here is from genome assembly GCA_049680565.1 of Phototrophicaceae bacterium. Classification (GTDB taxonomy): domain Bacteria; phylum Chloroflexota; class Anaerolineae; order Aggregatilineales; family Phototrophicaceae; genus JAUZRW01. The sequence goes on along the minus strand of JBAUIA010000457.1, from coordinate 11,983 downwards.
CGTTTTTAGAGATTTTTGGTTTAGGATACTAATCTTCAAGATCAGTAAAATTGACCATCATGTGATCGCCATTAATGAGACTGGCAGAAGCCATTGCATCATCAATGATTTCGAGTAGATCAGAATCGTCGGTTTCTTCTGCACCGTCTTGTAACGATTGCAAGATACGCAGGGCTTCTTTACCGCCGATTTCACCGAGTGCAACAATAGCGACTTCTTGTTCTTCGCGTTCGCCATCTGTGATATTTTTGATAATTTGACCAACAGCCGTACTTAGTTGCAATTCCCCTGCGGACTGAATAGCAGCAATCCGCATATCGTCATCAGTGTTTGTGAGTTCATCTAGGACTTTATCTTCCCACCGTTCATCATACGAGCGACCCATCGCAATGATAGCGCTCAAACGCATGGTGCTATCAGGGTTACGATAGGCTTCTGCAATGACTTTAGGAACTTCATCGCGCGTACAATTCGCAATTGCCTCAACGGCGAATCGACGGACTTGAATATCTTCTTTTTCATTAGCGATGATGCGTAGTAATGTATTCTGGGCGGTCTCGACGATATTATCATTAAAGTCACCCATTTCACCCCCTAGAATAAAACGCCCTAGTGAGCGTGCTGCTTCGGCACGGACAAAGTCTTCAGGATCATTTTGAACCATATCAATCAAGGTTCTAAATAAGCCTGTGGTTTCGTCTTCTGCTAGTAATTCAATTGCAGCTTGGCGCACATCGGCTTCTTCTGATGTGAGCGTTGCATAACCAATCGGTTGGAAATTGAGCATAAAGTTGGATGCTGCTGCATCAACAAGCATTTGCATGAGAATACGACGATAGTCTCTGCTCAAGCCTTCCCAAATAGGTCCTAATTGTGCCAGTTGTTCGGACGAAAGCTCTGATAGTCCTACGATTAAGGCAGGACTAGGTAAGCTCTCACTATCATTTTTGAGTTCTTCAAGAGAGTCCTCAAATGTGGGTTGTGATTCAAGATCGTTATCGTAGTCAGTGAAGCGATCTGTCATAGGTATTGTTGCTCCGTAAATTAGCCTAAATTGATTGGGTTCACGATGTCAAATATAATTACAATGACCCCTAGTATTAATAGTAGTGCAATGCCGATACGATAGATGGCATTTTCTACGTTAGGTGGCACGGGCTTGCCCCGCACAATTTCGATCAGCACGAAAAGGATGCGTCCACCATCAAGTGGTGGGAAAGGTAGTAAGTTGGTGATCCCTAAGAAGATGCTAATCAAGGCGATGAACGTTAGCACTTCATAGGGGGCATTATTGCGAACGCTATTTTGCAAGAATTGCCCACCGATTTGGCTGATACCAACGATGCTGACTGGACGTGCTTCTTCACCAGAGATCGTGCCATCAATGATTTGCCCCGGAATTTGTGCAATCAGTGACAATACACGTCCTGTTTCGCCAAAGCCATAAGTGATTGATGTACCAATATCTTGTGGAATGTATTTAATTTGTGGATTTGCGATACCGTATTCTGTGCCATCGCTTGTTTGCCAAAGTGCGCTAATGCCAATACCAATGCGACCTTGTCTGGGTGGTGGATCTAAGCGTGATTCGACATTGACGGTGAATGTTTCAGTACCGCGTAAAACAACTAGTGAAATGCTTGATCCTGCGTTTTCATTGGTTTCATCAATGACGGTTTGCAAGGGATTGGAGACATCAAGGTTTAAGCCATTGACTGAAACAATGCGATCTTCGAGTTGCAAACCCGCATCTGTTGCTGGTGAGTCTTCAATAATGCTATTGATATAGACATAGGGTTGAACAGCAAATACATCAGGATTAATGATGATAGTATATGACTCAAATACTTCACGGGTTGCTGTTTCAATGTTCTCGATGTTACGTGTATGACGCATTGTCAATTCGACAGGTGCATCGGATGAAGAAACGGCTGTGAAGAAATCACCAAATGTCTCAAAATATGCACCATTGATACGCTCTACCGTATCGAACTGATAAACTTGTTCTTGTTGGAATACGGATGATGTTGGAATATTGGTAAGCAGGAGCGTTTCGCCCATAAAGGTTGGTAAGCCTGTTAAGGCAGCAAAGATAAAGAAAATGACTGCTGAAACAACATTGAAGACAGCGCCAGCAACCATAAACCAAATGCGTGACCAAGGCTTTGTCTCATTGACTGATTGTAGTTTATGTTCAGGAACTCCGCGTGCCATCAGTTCTTCGCGTTCACTGATATACGCGGTATTTTTAGGCTTATCATCATCATCATCGAAGCCATCATAAGTATTGGTATCTTCTTCGATGACGGGACCGATCATATCTTCACCGAGTGGACGTACAAAGCCGCCAATCGGTAACCAGTTGAGTGTAAATTCTGTTTCGCCCCACATAAAGAGGCGTGTCATACGTGGCGGAAAGCCAACGCCAAATTCTAGCACACTAATGCCCACCATCTTTGCAGCCACAAAGTGACCGAGTTCATGAATGATGATGGCAGGAATCAAGATGATAGCAAATGCTATGATCGACGATAGGAAATTGTTGCTTAATAGTAACTCCAGCATAGAGCAACCCTTTAGAGCATTAAGTTTTCGAGTGATGGTACTTAGTCATTATAAAGGTGTCTGTGTTGCAATAGCAAGCACAATAGCCTGACGCTTACTCAACTTTTATGGATGGTATGAGCAGCCCCACCTACTCCTGCAACTTTTATATCCAATACACCAGACAATTGTGTGAGGCGATCTCTTACAATTGGTGCATCATTTCTTGTACAAATACAATGTACATTAGGTCCTGCATCAAGGGTGTAACAGACTGATAAGCCTTCTTGTCGCCATGTGCGAACCAATTCCATAATGGTTAGTGTGGTGGGCTGCCAATAAAATAATGGTGGTTTACTAGTCATCATCACTGCGTGCATGAGATTAGAATCTTCTTCCACAATTTCAGAAAATGTTAGAAAATCCTTATCCAGAATTGCTTGTCGGACAGTATCAAGGCGTTTTTGTGCGCCTGCAACACGCGCTGCTTGCAAATCACTGGTTTTTGCGGTGGGATGCCCTGCTTGTGAACCTGTCTTTTTATGTTGCTCGCTCACAATTGCAATGACATCGACTAAATCCCAATGGTTAGGGGCTGCGACACTCATTGCATAAGATGTTTCGTGTGAATCACCTGCATACCATTCAACAAATCCTGATGGGACAGAGCGTGATGCAGAACCTGATCCGATACGCGCAATGGTTGATAATTCACGTTCAGACAGAGTCGCATTGGCAGCCGAGAATGCTGCAACGGTTAGGGCAGCAAAGGCTGCCGCCGACGATGCAATCCCTGTACCTGTTGGGAAATTGTTTTGTGATTCGATGTGGGCAAAAGTGGCACTATTGAGGCGTGTGCGGATGCGATCCATATGATTGGCGACACGGGTTAAGGCTTGCCCTGTTTCTTTAGACTCGTTGAGTTTGAGGGTGTCTTTGGAGAGCGACTGATCCCATGTAACTGTTGTTTCGGCGTAGAGCCCATCAAGATTCATACTAATGGATGAATTAACAGGTAGACGAAGGTCATCATCGGCATTACCCCAATATTTAATAAAAGCAATGTTAGGGTGTGCGCGTGCAGTGGCTGTGGACATTAGTATCCTTTCATATCATAAGCGGTTCAATAATTAGGTATTGTACATGCTCAATCTGCGGTACAGTATAGGGGATTGTGGTCTGTGATGTGTTTTATATAATGCCATAATATTTGAATGAATGTCTCATTAGGGAGTACGATATTGCAAGCATTGATAGGTCTCTTTAAAACAATGCGTCCAAAACAATGGACGAAAAATGTATTATTTGTCTTTCCTGCAATCATCTTTGATGGGAAGTTGTTCCAGCTTGATTCCTTAATTCGGGTCATTATTGCTTGTTTATTGCTGATTTTAATGTCAGGCACAGTTTATATCATCAATGATTTGGTGGATATTGAAAAAGATAAACAACATCCAAAGAAAAAAAATCGCCCCTTACCATCAGGACAGTTGCCGATACGATTGGCGCAATTTGCTGCTGTAATTATTCCATTGGTCACTTTAAGCATTGCGTTTGTGTTTGATATAGGGCTATTTTTTGTATTGGTTGCTTACCTTATTATCCAAGTGTTGTATTCATTTTATCTCAAGCATATTGTTTTGTTAGATGTGTTGACAGTGACATCAGGTTTTGTGTTACGGGTTTTAGCAGGTTGGATTGTCATTGAGGCAGAAAACTTCTCACCTTGGTTATATGCTTGCTCTGCCCTATTGGCGTTATTCTTAGCTGTTGGCAAACGTCGGCAAGAGCTTGTGACGCTTGGTGAACAAGCCTTACAAACGCGCCCAATTTTCAAGCATTATAATCTGGCATTATTAGATGATATGCTGCGTGTTGTGATTACATCGACATTTTTAACCTATTTGGTGTATACAATTGAGGCAGATATTGCAACATTCCGCGATATTCAATTGGCTTTATTAAGTGTGCCATTTGTGTTGTATGGATTATTTCGGTATTTGTATATTATTCATGTGCAAGGTGAAGGTGGCGCACCTGATGAAGTGCTGCTAACAGATCGTCCGTTGCAGTTAGCGATTGTTGGTTGGGGGATTACCTTCTTATTTTTGCTGTATGTTTTACCAATGATATGGACAGCCTCATGAGCAGTGCCTCAGCGAAAGTGATTTTGTTTGGTGAACATGCCGTTGTGTACAATCAACCTGCAATCGCCATCCCTGTTTCAGATTTACGGGCATTTGCAGAGGTTGAGTCGGTGGGTGGTGCATTCCAAATTATTGCGCGTGATTTAAACAATCGAATCATCACGTTTGTGGGTGATGAACCGTTAGTACAAGTTGTTCAATTGACATTGGAAGCGCTGAATGTGCCAACCCCTGATATTTCAATGGTTGTGCGATCTGATATTCCGATTGCGAGCGGTTTAGGTAGTGGCGCATCAATATCAACGGCGATTGTGCGTGAATTGCTCAAGCATTTTGATGAACAATTGCCTAATGATGCGATCAATGAGATTGTGTATGAAGTCGAAAAGATGCACCATGGGACACCGAGTGGCATCGATAACACGGTGATTGTATATGAGCGAGCAATCTACTTTGTACGGAATCAGCCGATTGAGCCGATTCAGATTCATACCCCCTTACGATTAATCATTGCAGATACGGGAAAAACAGCACTCACTAAGGATTCAGTTGGTGATGTGAGGCGATTATATGAGAATGATAAGGATCGTATTGTTCCTGTACTTGAGAAAATAGGTCGCATTACAGTAGATGCTAGAAATGCACTTGAAACCGGTGCTGTAGAAAAACTCGGTCAGTTGATGACAGTAAATCATAAACTATTACAGCAATTAACGGTTTCATCGCCTGAATTAGATAAATTGGTTGATAGCGCCGTCCATGCAGGCGCATTGGGAGCAAAATTATCAGGTGGTGGACGAGGTGGCAATATGATTGCATTGGTTGATGAGGCAACGGAAGCGCTTATCAGCGAAGCATTGTTAGATGCTGGTGCAGTACGATTGTTTAAAACGACTTTGGAGCAAACAAACTGATGGTCACATTGCTAAAACTGGGTGGTTCGTTAATCACTGATAAAACACAAGAAGCTACATTACGTCCGCAAGTGCTGAACCGTCTGGCACAAGAAATCAATCAAGCCTATCAAGCGATAGATTTACCGTTATTAATCGGGCATGGTAGTGGCTCATTTGGACATTTTGAAGCCAAACGTCATGATACGATCAAAGGTGTAAAAACATTAGAGCAATGGGCTGGTTTTGCTTCAGTTGGACGGATTGCTGCCGAACTCAATTTTCATGTAGCAACTGCGTTAGGACTAGCAGGTTTGCCTGTACTAAGAATACAACCATCGGCATCGGCGATTACAAGCAATGGCATCATCCAAGATATGGCACTACAACCGATTTTGCGTGCATTAGCGCATCAGATTATACCCTTGGTGTATGGTGATGTTGCTTTTGATGATGTATTAGGTGGGACAATTACATCCACGGAGACAGTGTTTCAATATTTGGTAGCGCAACTGCCTGTTAAGCGAATTTTGTTGGTTGGTGAAGTTGACGGTGTACTTGATGAAAATGGTCATTTAATTGAGCAGATTACACCTCAAAATTTCGATGGGATACGGTCTGCACTTGGGGGATCAAGTGGTGTGGATGTAACAGGCGGCATGCTGACTAAAGTTCAAGATATGCTGGCACTCGCTAATCAAGCCCCGTACCCTGATGTCTATATCATCAATGGGATGGTAGAGAATCGCGTGTATCAAGCATTGGTGGGCGATAGTGTTGGCACACACATTAGCCGATAATCTAACGGATTGTATCAGCAAGCTGATTGGTAAGTATGATTGTTATTGTGATGGCGACGGCTGGTGCAATCGCAACCCAAGGCGCATAGCGAAAGGCATCACGTCCTGTAGCTAGCATGATCCCCCAATCAGGGATAGAAGGATCGCCTCCTAATCCTAATAAACTCAAAGCAGCGCTATTGATAATGCAATATGCGAAGATCACAGTCGCATAAGATACAAGATTAGGGCGTGAATTTGGCAAAATATGATTTTTCATGATATGCCAGCGCGATGCCCCCAACGATTTTGCGGTTAATACATAGGGTTGGGTTTGATATTGTTGTAGTGTACTGATTGTAAAACGCAGATAGTACGGTAATTGCGAGAATCCTGTGGCGATTGCAATCGGTATTGCACCTCGTCCTAAAGATGTTAAGACAATGAGAGCCATGAGGAGTGGTGGAAATGCTAGCCATGCATTCAACACAATTTTTGCTATATTTTGAAGTGATTGAGGCGCTAGCAAGATCGTGATAGCAATTATCAACGATGCAACAACAGCAATTAGTAGCGCACTGGTTGCGATACCAATTGTTTGACGACCTCCATGCACGGTGCGACTAAAAACATCTCGTCCTAGGTTATCTGTTCCTAATAAATACGTATGCTGTGGTGGCTGTAAGATATTACTGGTATCTGTTTGGCGTGGGTCATGGGTTGCGAATATAGGCGCAATGAAGATAACGAGTATCCAAGTGATGAATAGCCCTATCGTCCATGCTTTACTCATGATTGGTTTAGGCGTGGGTCAATGAACATGATAAGTGTATCTGCCAATTGATTAATGATAACGTAAATCAATGCAGCAAGTGCTACAATACCTTGCACAATTGGATAATCACGCTGTAAGGTTGCATCGAGCAAAAGTAATCCTAAGCCTGCTCGTCCAAAAATCGTCTCTGTGATGACTGCCCCACTCAATAGAATGCCTGACTGTAATCCGATAATTGAAATTGTCGGAATGATGACGAGTGGCAACATATGGCGACGTAATATGGCATTGGTAGGCAATCCTTTGGCGTATGCAGTACGGATATAGTCAGATTGTTGGACTTGCTGAATATTTGTCGCAATGACACGCGCAATTGCTCCTGAGCTATGAAACCCTAATGTTATGACAGGTAGTAATAAATTTTGTTGCGTCCCACCTATACGCGCAGCGATGACAAACAATAAGATTGTGGCTGTAACATAGATCGGGATTGATAATGATAAGTTAACTAGCAATTGGGCTAACCATCTTATTGCATTAGGCAAACCTGCAAGAAATCCGAGTATAATACCCAATATAATCGCTAATGAAATTGAATAGAAAGCCAGATTAGCTGTACTACTAAGGCGGTTACTCATTGCTTCGCTCACAGTTTGTCCTGTATAGAGCGATTGTCCCCAATCACCTGTGAGAATACCCATTAAGTAATGCCCATATTGGTTTACAATCGGCTGATTGTACCCGATTGCAGCAACACGGGCATCAATGGTTGTTTGTGGTAAGCCTGAACCTTGTAATTGTGCAGAAATAGCATTGCCGGGTAACAAGCGTAAGCCAATAAATGCAATCGTAAGTGCAAGCCAGATTGTTAGTAATCCTCTACTGGCTTGCTTGATTATGACCATCCACACGGTTTATTTTGCCTCGATGGAAACACCATATAAGAGTGGAAACCAACCATAGGCATCATAAATTAAGCCTGTGACATCTGCTGATGCTGCATTGAGATTTACATAATCTCGAATTGGCATAATGATTGCTTGCTCCATGATGACACCTTGTGCGCGTCCATATAAGACACGGCGTTCTTCACGATCTGAAGTTTGGGAGGCTTGTATCAGTAGACTATCTAATTCCGTATTTTCATAGCCTGACCAATTATCAGTGGCTGTGCTGATATAGGCTTGACTGAGAATATAAGGGTCTAATCCGGGTTGATCGAATGAGACAAGGTTGTATTCACCATCGGCAGCAGCTTCTAAGAGTGCGACATAGCCCGGGACTTGTTCAATCTCAACTTGAATACCAAGCGAGCGCCATTGATCTTGTAAAAATTGGACGACTTCAGGAACAAATCCCCAAGGAGGTTGAATGAGTGAGATCGTTAGGGGTTGACCATCACGGTCTAAAATAGCATCACCATCACTATCAATGTAGCCGACATCGGCTAGTAAATTACGCGCTTGATCGAGGTTATAGCTGTATACATTCACCACACCAGGATTATAGAATTGGGTGGCGGTAGAAACAGGACCCCATGCAACAGGTGAAAAGCCACCATAAACAGCATCAACAATTGCTGCACGGTTAATGGCGTAAATGAGCGCTTGCCGTACACTTAATTCATTCGTAGGGGCTTGCTGGGTGTTAAAATAGAATTGCAGCGGTTGTCCCGGAATATCAATGGGGAGCAAGTTGATATTGGCATTGTTTGCCAAGGCGCGAGCATCCGTTGGAAGTAATTCGCCCATCACTTGAGCATCCCCATTTTCGAGGGCAATTAAACGGGTTGCCGCATCCCGAAAAAAGCGATATTCGACTTCTTGCAATGAGCCTTCTGTATCATAGAAAGTAGGTCCCCATGTATAGTTTGGGTTACGCCGAATGACAATGCGGTCTTCTGGAAGATATTCTACAAAGATAAAAGGACCTGTGCCGACTTGATGAAATTGGTAACGGAGTTGGTCGCCTTGAAATTCCGCGAGTGCAGTGGGACTCGCGATGCCAAGGTAAACCTGACTCAGCGAATCGAGTAAGGGTGTAAATGGCTCACTCATAATAATGCGGAATGTGAATTCATCAACAACTTGATAACTTTGAACAGGTCCTAATAAGAATCGAGAGCGTTGTGATGCGACTGTATCATCAAAGATGCGTGCAAAGTTGGCAGCAACGGCATCTGCATTGAATGGTGTATCATCATGGAAGGTTACATCTTGCTTGAGGGTAAAGTCATATATGAGATTATCATCTGAAATTGTCCAAGATTCTGCTAGACCTGCAACAAATTCATTGGTTTCAGGATGACGATAGACTAGCGTGTCATAGACATTGCGTAGAACAATTCCTAATTCGGTACTGCGATTAATATGTGGGTCAATACCACTGACGTTGAGCGTTAAACCATACACCATGCAGTCAGGCACGCGACATCCTTCAGGTTCATTCGGTGTGCAGCTTGCAAGTAGCAATGATAAACTTATCAATATGAGAACTTGTTCTATCTGACGATACATATTAATCCTTTGACATTTATGTGGTATCTATTAGGATTCCGAATAGTAAGCTAGGCATTTTAGCATAGGCACAATACAAGGAATAGAGCTTTGGCATTTATCAACAATCCGAGACTAATTACACCGCCTAAAGAAGAGGAAGAAGTTTATCCCTATCGGCGTGCTTGGCGTAGTATATTTATCGAAACAGGCACAGTTATGGGCATGATGCTCATTGTATTTGTGCTGGTGAATTTTATTGGATTAGGTGTACCCCCTGAATGGCGCGTATACAGTAATTTATTGTTAGCCATTAGCCCCACCATTTTGTGGTTACTATTTTCGCGCGTGCCTGAAAACAATGTCATTGAACCCCGTCGGCGTTTACTGACAATATTCACGGTGACTGCCCTTGTGGCAAATGGTATTGGGATTCCTTTGCTTAATACAGTTTTTGAGCCTGATGCGTGGTTGCCGTTGCAAGGTGGGACAAATCGTATATTAGGCTATATGCTGACGGTTGGTATCTTGCAAGAGTTTTTGAAGTATCTTGTGTTACGCTATATCGTCTGGCCAGATTATTATCGAATCCGCATCGATGCGGTTGCGTATGGGGCTGCGACTGCAACGGCTTATACCTTAGTGATTAGCTTGAATTATGTCTTAGCAAATCCTACAGCAGCATCTGATGTTGTAATGATGCGTATCTTTGCAACATTGAGTGTGCAGATGATTGGTAGCATCATCGTTGCTTTTGGTTTATCGGAAACCTTATTCAGTGATGCGTTATCGCTGTTTTTACCCTTCATGATTGTATTAGCTGCCTTGTTGGCTGGAGTAGCTATTACATTACGGTCATCATTTTTGAATGCCACACTTGGATTAGGTGTTAGTGAGCAACGTGAAATCTTCGGTTTACTTTTTTCGGTAGTTTTCTATTTTGTAGTAATGAGCATTTTTCTATTTTTGTTCAATATTACAGAACAACGCGAACAAGACAAAATCCTTGGACAGGAAATTTAAGCGATGCAAGTTATTGAAATTATCAGTGAGTCTGAAGGGCTTACTTTACGACAACGTTGGGCGACGGTATTTACTATCTTGATCTGTATTTTGATGATGTTACTCGGATTAAATTTACGTAATCAAGCACTGAATGAAACTACCTTATATGTTAGTCCGCAAGCAGGTATTACAGCGTCATACCCTGTGAATTGGTTGTTGGATACATCGGGTAATTATGTTTTCCGAGTGCGCGATATGTCTCGATCTGGGTTTAAGACGACCTTTCAAGTCACTGTGCAACCCATTGGTGCTGATGCACAGGAGCGTAATCTGGCAGATCGACTCTCGTTAGATCGCATTGTGCAATTTACAGATTATCGCGTGCAACCTTTAGTAGACTATACTTTGCCGACTGGTGATGCTGCCCAAGCACTGAATTATACCTATGTTTCTACAGCAGCAAGCCCTTTTTTGCAGTCTATCCCAACAGTCGTGCGCGGACTTGATATTTTAGTGATTAGTAGTGGTCAAGCGATTGTAGCGACTTATCGAGCAGATGCAGACAATTTCGAGGAAGAATTATCACGATTTGAGCAGTTTTTGAGACAATTGGAGTTCTAATGCGGATTTGGTCAATTATCCTCACAATTTTTATCAGTATGGTGCTGTTGATTGAGATTAAGGCACAAGAGAATGAAGCAAGCCTTGATCTTAATCGAATTGAGCGAGCGACTGTTTTTGTCATCCAAGCAAGTGATAGTGATCTCGATACGCGGTGTGTCGGGTCAGGGACAATTGTACGCTTTGATGGATTAATCCTGACGAATGCCCATAATGTGGTGGCGAGCGAGGCTTGCCCCGGGGATGAACTCATTATTGCCATGTCATTAGCAGAAAATGACCCACCTGTGCCTAAATATCGTGCAAGCATAGCGCAAGTTGATGTTGGCTTAGACCTCGCTTTATTACGAATTGATCGAGAATTAGATGGGCGTATCATCGAAGCTGAGAGTTTACCAATTTTACCATTTGTGGAATTAGCGAATTCCAATGATGTTATTTTGGATGAAACTTTAACCTTAGTTGGCTATCCAGATTTAGGGAATAGTGGCACTGTTACCGAACGGGTATCTGTGGCTGCGTTTATGGCTGAACCGAGCGGTGGCGATAAATCTTGGTTCAAATTGACATCTGACAACACGATTTCAGGTTTGATGTCTGGTGGTGGCGCATATAATCAAAGTGGACAACTTATTGGTGTGCCGACCAGTGCGCCGATTACGAATTCAGTCAGTGCCGATAATTGTTTACGCTTAGAAGATACCAATAATGATGGATTTATCAA
>JBAUIA010000456.1:0-15256 GCA_049680565.1 Phototrophicaceae bacterium | reverse complement strand
AAGCAAAAGTACAAATATCCTATGAAAATAGTTTATATCATGTTTGTTATGAAAATTTTATGATCGGTGTTTTTGGAGAAAATGGATCATAGTTAATCTGTGTTTTTGCTTTATCAATACTGAGGGTGACAGTCTGAGAGAGATTGTGTAAAGCATATGGGGATAGGGACATCGGAATACCGATTTGTTGTAAGGTTTGGCTGATCGTTGCAATGTGCTGGCTCATTGTATGTGGAATAAAAATGGGTTTAAATGGCTTTTGAAGATAGTCAGCGATGGTGGCTAATAGTTGGCGTTGTGTAATGGTTTCTGTATCCGTGACATTGAAAATATCCACTAGTGAGTTGTAGCGTGTTGCACAGGCAACAGCATGACAAAAATTGTCAATGTGGGTTATGGATAGCTGATTATTTCCATCGCCAAATCCGATCATATAACCAGCACGATATAAGCGCACTAAACGAGGGAGTAGGGTGGTATCGCCTACGCCATAAATTGCACGCGGACGCAAAATTATTTTGTTAGGATGAGGATGCTGACGCACGATTTTTTCAGCAAGCATTTTACTCTCGCTATAGTGATTGAGGTAATGTGTTGCATAAGGGGCATCTTCCTTGATATTGATAATCGCTTGCAACGGGTCGTACACGCTGGCACTGCTCACATGGATGATTTGTCCTGCATCACGGAAGCTATTGAGTACATTTTTTGTGCCTGCAACATTGACGCGCATAAAATCAGCTTTTTTACCAGCATCGCCAACCTGTGCTGCTGCATGGACGACAACATCTATTGCTTGCTGCATCGCAATCGTACCCTGTGTGATGTCCCATTGATGATAGTCGATCTTATGGGGTAAAAGCGGTTTATCTTTGCGACCAAAACCGATTACATGCCAGCCCAACTGCAAAAAATAGCGAGCGATTGCGCCGCCAGTAAAGCCACTTGCGCCTGTGATTGCAATTGTTTTAGGAGATTTCATATTTATGGATTGATAGCGTTCTGAATGAAAGCAGTCATATAGAGTGTGTTCATTGCTTTACCCATGTGATTCAAATGATAAATCGTATCGTAATAGAGAAAATCAGGGATACCATACGGTTGATTAATCACTTCAATATCCACATTGTTTTCGATAAGTGTTAGAAATTGCTGTAAATCATCGGGAGAATTATTCATTATCGTTGCGGGTAATGCTGGCATAATAATGTAGACTTCTGCTCCTCGTTGTTGGATTTGTTCATTAAATTGATTCAGTAGATTAATTGCACTGATATTGAGTTGATTATATTGCTCGTATGAATGAGGACGTTCTACGGCTGTTTGTATGGATTGCTGGGATTGCTCAGTAACGACTTGATAAGATGAATTTATATTACCTAATGGCGTAAAACTGGATCGACAATAAACGCTATTTAAGCAATCACGACTTGAATCATTAATATATGTGCGCGAGATCATATTTAAGGTGTATTCAGAATGATAATTAAAGATGGCAAATAATTGTTGAGGATGGTTGATATAGGGTGCGGTATTGTTATAGTTGATCGTTACCATTCGCCGTAAAATATCAGAATTAATACTATTCGGTGATTGTAAATAATGACCATGTTCAAGGATAAGTAAGATCATGTCATCCTCTTGAACATAGGGTAAAACACTATCCAATATGAACCTTAATCCAAGACCTGCATGGAGTGTCGAGTTAATAACAGGTCTATCAAGGGATGCTTGTAATGTTGCTGCATCATAGCTGAATGTACCATGTGATCCACCAACAAGAATAACTGTACCGTTATCATGAGCGTCTAATAACACCTGTTTATCAATATTTGCTGCTAGATAATGAGATTGCTCACTGGGAAATGGAATCAAGAATGAAGACAGATACACGATGAGTGAAAAAGTAATTATCACAACACATTTGCTTATCAGATGCTTCATGTTTGCCTCCATTGGCAATTATAACGGCAATCCATCTCGTGCTTAAATAGCGCATTCTGCTACGATTTAAAATTGGAAATAAACGAATTGTTGTTCACCACCCACTAAGCCGAAGAATGCAATGGCAAATAGCAAAAATCCGTATGCTATATAGCGAATAGGGGCGATATGAGCGTTCATCACCCATTTTGAGGGTATCCATTCTTGCAGGGCATCAACAGCTATGACAATCATCATGCCTGCGAGACACAAAATAATGTTTAATTTACTTGATGCGACATTAATGGCTTGCCAAGGGTATTGCCAGCCTGTATTGCTGAAGTCGATAGCATTTGTCATAAGTGTGATGACATCTGTTAAGTTTGCGGCACGGAAGAACATCCACGCAATACAAACGATCACAAATATCACGATCATTTGGATGATATGAATCATACGCTTGAAAATCGCTGGGCTATCATCAAATGAGGGCAATGTGATAACAAGGTAATGATTAATGAGGTACATGATACCGTGTATCAAGCCCCAGACAATGAATGTCCAGCTTGCACCGTGCCATAATCCACTGACAGCAAAGACAATGATAATATTAAGTTGCCAACGCCACTCAGATACGCGATTGCCACCGAGAGGGATATAAAGATAATCCCTAAACCATGTTGATAAGGTAATATGCCAACGTTGCCAAAAGTCTGCAATTGAACGTGCAAAGTAAGGCGCATTGAAGTTCTGAGATAGTTTAACGCCAAGGATACGGGCTGCTCCAATCGCTATATCAGAATACCCTGAAAAATCGCAATAAATCTGAAAAGCAAAAAATATAGTTGCCAATATAATGGCTGCTCCCCGAAATGAATCAGGGTCAGAATAAATTGGATTCACATAAAGGGCGAGGCGATCTGCAACGACTATTTTTTTAAACATGCCCCATGCCATCAACCGTAATCCGATAGCAATATCAGGCGCATGTAAGAGTGATTTGTGCTGTAGAGCGCGTAATTGTGGCAATAAATCCTTAGAGCGTTCGATAGGTCCTGCGACTAATTGTGGGAAGTAGGAAACAAATAAAGCAAATATAATGAAGTTTGGTTCACGCTTGATTTTTCGCTGATAAACATCAACTGTATAACTGAGGGTTTGAAAAGTGTAGAAAGAAATCCCCACAGGGAGCAATAAAGCAGGTACATTTAAGCGACCATCGACACCAATAAACATGAGTGCTTGATTGGTACTCGCAGCAAAAAAAGCAAGATACTTAAACCAAAATAATAAGCCGAGATTTACAATCAAACTGATGATGAGGTAGAAGGTTCGACTCCGTTGATTATCGGTCTTATCCATCAACCATGTGACGATATAATCAATAACGGTTGATATTAGAATCAACACGATATAGTCAATGCGCCATGACATATAAAAATAATAGCTTGCAACGAGTAATAAGCCCCATCTCAAGCGCCCTTTAATGAGCAGCATGAGTATAAAGATGATAGGGAAAAATATCATAAATTCGGGGGAATTAAAAAGCACGCAGTCTCGCTAAATATGGCACATTAATGAATAAGTTTCGATTATACTCGCGTATTTAATGAGAGTAAACAACCTGTTTGAATGCTGAGAGTGCCTTACAGATGTGTAACTTTTGATGCTGAATTTGGTTATCATCTATGACAATCATTAAAAACAATCATCGAAGTCGTCATCTAACGTAAATGAAAAGAGACTTTATGCGCGTCCGAATTGCAGCAACGGGATATTATTTGCCAGAGCAAGTATATACAAGCCAAGATGTGATTGAGCGCATACGCGATCATAGCCCACATAAATTACCGTTCTTGACAGCGCGTCTGTTAGAAATGGCAACAGGGATTAAAGAACGGCGCTATCTAGCAGATGATGAAGATGCGTCTGATTTGGCAGTTGGAGCCGTTCGGAAAATGATGGCAGTCCATAACATTGATTTACGGAGTATTGATGCCTTAATTTTTGCATCTGCCTCGCATGATGTCTCCGAACCTGCAACCGCGCATATTGTGCAGCATAAATTGGGTTTATCTGTGCCTGTATTTGATGTTAAGAATGCCTGTAATAGCTTCCTCAATGGGATACAAGTGGGTGAGGCGTTTGTGCAATCTGGGCAATATCGGCGTGTGTTGGTTTGCAATGGCGAATCGCCCTCACGCTTTGTCCGATGGCAATTAGAGAGCAAAGCAGAATTACGCGAATACATGGCTGGCTTGACTTTTGGCGATGCTGGGGCAGCCGTTTTGCTTGAACCTTCGCATGATGAAACAGGGATTTTTTATCGTAAGTTTGAATCGCATAGCCATCTATGGGATATTGGGGGCGTGTTTGCAGGTGGTTCGCGTTATACGCGTGATTTAGACTATGCCTATTTTCGTGGTAATTCAGATCGCTTACGGGAAGCCTTTGAGGTGATTGGTGCGAGTTTGTTGGATTGTGCTTTGCAAGAAACAGGCTTAACCTATGCTGATTTTCAGCGCGTGATGGTGCATCAAGTCACGATGTCTTTTTTGGATTTGTACCTGAGCCGTACAGGGATTCCGCGTGATAAAGTTGAAATTACATTGCCGACACATGGCAACATGGCAGCAGCATCGATGGGGGTTGCTTTTGCACAAGCTGTTGAACGTGGTGCAATCCAACGTGGCGATCATGTTTTGTTCACAGGGTTAGCAGGTGGGGTCAGCTTAGGTGTGATGATGGTGCAATATTAATGCGAGGCTATACATCAAAATACGAATTTTTGCTATATCTGGTGAATCAGCCCGAATTATTGATTTTCGCAGAAGCGATACGAGGTGTTAAATGCTTATTCATACCCCGTGTGGGCTATATTATCAATGATGCCCAACTCGCTAGTGATATTCTGCTGCACCCCAATTTTGGCAGTTCTGGCGATGGGGCGATGGGTAGCTTGATTACACCATTCACAGGCAAATATGGCTTGTTCAATATGGATGGTGAAGATCACACGGCTTTCAAACGTACCATGATGAAATGCTTCACTCGGGAGTATGTCAATCATTGTATTGATGTTGCAGGCTCGGCAATTTTGGCGGATTTACAAGCGCAACTTCGTGCAGGTGATACCGTTGATATGGTGCATCTAACACGGCAGTTCACAACTGCTGTCATGTTGTATATGTTTGGTGTCGATTTAGCAACAATTGATCTTGTTAGCGTTGAACCACTCATCACTGATGCGGTTATGCACTATATGTCAAAGTTGCATCTGACGAAAATTGCCTTAACTCCCAAAGAAGAACACTCTGTTTTTGCACGCATTGCGATGATAAATACACTGATTGATGGGCATCAACGGGCTAACCAAGATGATTCATTATTGCAGATGGTGCGCGATACGGGCTTATCCAAGGATGAGGCACGCGGTATGATGATAGCCTTATTGGTTGCAGGGACAGAAACCACCAATGTGACGATTCCGCGTGTGCTGGCGTTGTTAGTCGATAGCAGGCAATATCACAGGTTAAAAACACAACATGAATTGATGCCATCAACACTCGAAGAAGGGGTGCGCGTCACCACGGCATCACCGATGATTCCGCGTGTGGTGGATACTGATACCCACATTGGTGACTATCACTTTAAAGCAGGTCGGCGTGTACTGATGATCGTCTACAATATGATGAAGCAAGAGGGTGATCTCGCTAGCGCACGTCAATTTGATATAACACGTTCAATTCCGCAAAAATTACGCCACCTTAATTTTGGGCGTGGCGCTCACTTTTGCTTAGGCTTTCCATTAGCACAACGTGAACTAGAACTCGTCCTTCATTCCTTACTTGATTTAGATAAATCGCCTGAAATTATCTCACGCCGATATTCACGCGGTCAAACTTTTCCTGCGTATACATCCTTAAAAGTGCGCCTCGTATGATGCTATACAGCAATCCTATTTTAGAAGCGATTCGTGCGCGTGCTGATGATGCTCAAACATCTCACAAAATAGCCATTCATGAAGCCTACGGACGTAAGATTTCGTATGCGGATTTACAACAATCTGTCGAAGCACTTGCACAGAATTTAGTTGCCAATGGCTTCCAACAAAATGACCGCGTATTGATGTTGGTTCGTCCAAATATTGCGACTTTGCAAATTGTGCTAGCGGTTGTTCGGGCAGGAGGGGTCTTGGTGATTGCTGACCCTGCGATGGGGCAAGCAGTTTTTCAAGATCGTGTTGCATTGGCGCAACCGCGTTGGGTGTTTGTTGAAGATGCCGTGTTACTTTTGCAGAAGACATCGTTCATCAGGCGCTTATTGCGTGGACGGGGTATCGAAATTCCTGAAATTGGGAGACTCACAATCCCTCATATTATTAGTGTCGGGCGCTTGCCATTTTTAGGCACACATCGCCTAACACAAATGATGCAAGCGACGAAGCAACCTGTTGTTGAGCAAACACGTCCACTGAAGGATGACATCACGATAGTCTTTACATCAGGCACAACAGGCAAACCAAAAGGGGTTGTGCATACGCTCAAATCAATGTTAGCAACGATAGAGCGTGTCCGCGATTACGCGCAATTAACTAGCGATGATGTGGTTTATGATACAGGGATTTTGTTCATCATCCCTGCCTTGATGGCTGGTGCAACGGTTGTAATGGGACACGGGCGTTTTGATGCTGCTAAGACCGTACAGACCTATCGGGATTATGGGGTGACGAAAACATTGGATGTTCCGCGCCATATGAAAGCGATGCTCACATATTTGCAACATGGGGGTGAAATTCTGCCTGATACATTGCAAGATGTCTTATTGGGTGCTGCACCTGTTTTTGCCGATTTTTTGCAAGCCTTGCAATCTGTGGCGCATCCTAACACCCGTATTTGGAGTATCTATGGCATGACGGAGTTACTCCCTGCTGCCTTGGTATCGCTTGAGGATAAATTAGATTTTGACCGCGCAGGGGGTGATTTGGTGGGTGCGCCGATGGCGGGCTTATCAGTCAGGATTGCAGATGATGGCGAATTACTTGTACAAGGTGATGGTTTATATGATCGTTATTTAGGGCAAGCAGCGATTACGGAACATCATACAGGCGATATGGCACGCTTAGATGAACAGGGGCGGATCGTTTTATTGGGACGCAAAAAAGATATGATTATTCGCGGAAAACATAATATCTATCCGCCATTGTTTGAACCCCTTATTCGGCAGATTGAGGGCGTGCGTGATTGTGCAATGGTGGGTGTTTATAATCCGTCTAAAGCCGATGAAGATATTGTGCTATTTATTGAAGCTGAAACGCCAATCACTGAAAAACAGCTTCGGCAACTGTTGTTATCAGGCGAGTATAGCATTGATCTCTACGCGCAACCTGACCATATTCTATTTGCCACCTTACCGTATAGTGGACGTAGCCTCAAATTGGATAAGAAAGCCTTACGCCAACAAGCCCGCCAGCAACTCGGCATTGCTGATACAGGGACGGCATCGCATTTTGAGAGGTAGCAATCATAAAATAAAGAACTTATAAAAGTAGAAAATTCTCCGCAACGATTGTTGAAACGACCCCGTATAAGAGAGTAAGAACAACAAACAATCAAACATGGAGATTTAAAAATGACACTCAAAACACAAACACAAAATATCAAAGTACGTGGTCAAGAACTTATTGCACAAGGCAACCAACGCCAAGTGATTTTCCGTAAGAAATCAGGCGAATCACTCTTTGAAACGAATTTGACGATTGTCGCTGGTGTAACAGCATTTATGGTCATTACAGGATTTGTCAGCATCCCCCTCATTGTTATTGGCGCGGTAGTTGCCATGTTGATGGGCATTCGCGTCGAAGTTGATAACCGCAGCGTCTAAGCAAATACGCATCTCACTTTCAAGAACCATCAGCCTATGCTGGTGGTTTTTTGATTCCTGTTGTCTTGCGTCCATAATCCTGCTACAGTCAGCGATAATACGAACGCGATTCACAGTTAAATGAGGAATATCACATGAGTGACGGACAAAAACGCAGCAACATCAAATCAGGGATGCTCGTATCGATTGTGTTGAAGAAAGATCAACGGACAGGCACACTGACACGCGGTATCGTCAAAGACCTGTTGACAAAATCACCGAATCATCCGCACGGGATTAAAGTGCGCTTGATGGATGGTCAGGTTGGGCGCGTGCAAGAGATTCATGATTAATGTTTAGAGGAGTGATATGTCATGACCGTATCAGCAGATGATTTTCCTGCGAATCCACCAGAAAAAGCAGGTTATATCCTCGAATTTCAAGATGAATTTTCAGGTGATACGCTGGATACCAGTCGCTGGCTGCCTTACTATCTGCCGCAATGGTGTTCGCGTGCAGATTCTACGCCACACTTTACCCTTGAAGATAACACACTGATTTTACAAATTACGGAGAATCAAAGCGCGTGGTGTCCTGAATTTGATGGTGATGTGAAAGTATCTTCGATTCAGACAGGGGTATTTGGTGGAGCGCTGGGTAGCCCCTACGGACAACATCGTTTTAATGATGGCTGCCGTGTCCGAGAAGTACAAGACAATGTGCAATTATATACACCCCTCTATGGTTATTTTGAAATCCGTGCTAAATCGGTCAATACACCCCGTAACCTCTGCGCTCTATGGATGATCGGTTATGAAGATCAGCCTGAAAAATCGGGCGAGATTGCTATTTTTGAGGTATTTGGTGGCTATGTCACAGATTCATCAGCGCGTGTGGGGTATGGCGTGCATCCTTGGGGAGATGACTCACTGACTGATGAGTTTTATAATGACTTTTTGGCGATTGATGCGACTCAGTTTCATATTTATGCTGCTGAATGGACACCTACGCACATTGATTTTTATGTCGACAATCAAAAAGTTCGCACAATCTATCAGTCTCCTAATTATCCGATGCAATTTATGCTCAATATCTATGAATTGCCTGATGCAATCGGAACAAATCTAGTGGAATCACATCAGTATCCTAAGAATTTTGTGGTTGATTATGTGCGTGGGTATCGTCCAATTGGTGGCTATGGAGCATCATAGATGAATAATGAATTAGAACTCAGTCGGCGGATTGACGCTTTATTTCTACAAGATGATCGAGGGCGCATCACGAGCATTAATGAGGTTGATTCAAATGTAATTGTGCCACGATTATATATTTTACGAACGGCGAATCATTGCTTATGGCGGATTGGGGCAGATGTGCCTGATGCAATTGCTTCTCAACTTGAGGACGCTTTAAATGATGAACCTTCACAAGCAAATTTCCGTGATAGCTTAGTCCATTATCAGGCTTATATCGACATTTTAGAACAAGATACGCCCATTTCAAATATGCGCCAAGGACCTGCTTATTATTTCTCGGAATTAATGCCATCGGATAAAGCCGTTCTCATCACAGAAGATAATCAATCGCTCTTAGAGAAACATTTTCCCTATACGTTAGAAGTATTTGCTTCACGCCATCCTATTACCGTGATGGTTGCGGATGGTAGTGCCGTTGCAGCCTGTTTTTGCTCACGGAAAACGCCTTATGTTGCCGAAGCAGGGGTCTACACCGTTGATGAGTATCGAAAACGTGGATTTGCTAAAGAGGTTGTGCAAAGGTGGGCGTATGCTGTCCAACAAGTTGGCTTGCAAGCCTTATATAGCACCGACTGGGATAATATCGCATCACAACGGATTGCTGCATCATTAGGCGCAGTATCATACGGGGTCGATTTCAGTTTTAGTTAATGCGAACTGTCATAAATTATGTAATAATTAATCTTGACAAATGAGTTGGGAGAACATTACAAGCAATGAATAAAGTTTATGTGAGTTTAATTGCTCTATTGATTGTGATCGTGCCGATACTTGCTGACCAAGACTCCGATGCTGAACAAAATCATGGTTTTAATATCGTCTATTTCATTGCAGAAGATGCTGAGGTTGATGACATCATTAGTCCTGCTGCGATGCAAGAACGCTTCAATGCGGATATTGTGCATCGTTGGGAGCAACTGGTTTTTTATGATGAGTTCTTAGGAATTGATGGCTTAATTATCCATGTTTCCGTTGTTGATAGGGTTGAAGATAGCGCGTGGTTCATCCGTCAATACGAACTTGGAATGACCTTAACCGCCTTCAATGTACTGCCCGAGACTTTCTCAGACTTGGTAGGGAATGAGGGTTATGATGATCGGTATGAATTGATTGAAGGTGATGTTGTCTTCATCACAGCCAATAGTTTTTCTATTCCAGAGATATTAGACGGAACAGGTTTAGGAGGTGTGGCGATTCGTGGGCGTGGTGGTAATCGTGTGAATAGATTATCAACAGCAGAAGGTCGTTTTGTGTTGAATTTTATGATTGATGACATCCGCCAAAACCAGCAAGCTCAACGTCAATTGATGGATGAATTGCTAGATTAATTTGGTGTGCGCTATGGCTAACGCTTACAGCAATTGGGTTAAAATATATGAAAACCCCTCACTATAGAGGGGTTTTGTTTTGTTGCTGAAAAGATAAGGCTTATTGATAGGCTGGTAAGTAATCGCCATGCGCTTCAATCAGTTCATCGACCATCGCATAGATTTTATCGAGCGGTAATTCGGCTGCGGTATGTGGGTCGAGCATTGCTGCATGATAAATATGATCGCGTTTGCAAGTTGCTGCTGCTTCCACGGTCAAGGATTGCACATTGATATTGGTTTGCATCAAGGCTGCAAGCTGAGGTGGAATCTTGCCGATTTGTGTTGGTTGAATCCCATTGGCATCCACTAAACAAGGGACTTCCACAATGCAATCATCAGGTAAATTACTGATGATACCGCGATTGGGAACATTGCCGTAAATTTTGCGGGGTGTGCCTGTTTCCATGCTATGAATAATGAGTGACCCATATTCAACACTGCGTTCAACTTTATCAAAATTCATGATGGTATGCACTGTGCCTTCGACCATGCGAGGCATCAGGTTAATATCAGCCAATGCTTGGCGGATAGCCGCTTCCGATGGCGCTTCACCGCGTTCACGGGCTGCTTGTGCCATATTCCAGCCAGCGATTTGTGCTTCACAACGTGCGAGGTATTCATCAAGCGGAATATTAAATTCTTCGATGAGATCAGGAAATTCTTTTTTGATGAACCAAGGCACATATTCGCTGAGATGTTCGCTGCTTTCGGTCACGAAATAGCCTAAGCGTTTGAACAATTCATAACGTGTTTGATTCCAATCAGGCACGCGACCTTCATCGAGGACTTTTTGGATGAGGGGGTATAAATCTTCGCCTGTATGTTTATTCTCGAACTTGAGATAAAACGCCATATGGTTAATCCCTGCGACGAGATAGTTAATATCTTCGTAGGGAACGCCAATATCTTCGGAGAGTTCATGGGCGGTATGTGGTACGCTGTGGCATAAGCCCACCGTCTTGATATTGCTCATACGACTGAGCGCCCATTGGTTAATGACCATCGGATTGACGTAATTCAGGAAGAGGGCATCTGGGCAGAGTTCTTCCATGTCTTTTGCAATATCTACCAAAACAGGGATGGTGCGTAAACCGCGCATGATACCACCAATGCCGAGGGTATCGCCAATGGTTTGGCGCAAACCATATTTTTTAGGAATTTCAAAATCAATGATGGTAGATGGTTTATAGCCACCGACTTGAATCATGCAGATGACGTATTTTGCACCTGTGAGGGCTTCACGCCGATTGGTTGTTGCTTCAATTTTGGCATTTGTGCCAAGTGCTTCATTAACAGTGTGTGCCACTTCAATTGATGTTTTGAGGCGCTCTTCGTTAATATCCATCAGGGCAAATGTCGCGTCTGAAAATTCAGGAAAACCGAGAATATCGCCCATTAGATTTTTTGCGAATACGGTGCTACCTGCACCAATAAATGCAATCTTGACCATGTATCAAACCCTTTCGTGCTTAGTTCATGCGTGTGATAAGCATATGTGTGTTACGTTCAAGTGTATCAATTGTTGATACTGTGCCATCTGTCCAGATAATCTCTAGCGATAGGTCGCCATCATTATTGAGATTATCAAATTTAGCAGACCAACTTTAACCTGTATACGCGATACCTAAATTATTGAGATATTTGTATCGGTATTGTCCTCAAATAATTGTACATTACCTGAGCGTGCTGAATAATGGTCTAGTTGTGCGCTTTGGTACTTATTCACAAATTACTGAGTGCCAATTTGTGCGATGCTACTACTATGTAAAATTCTCATTAAATAAAATATGTATTGGTGTAGAAGAAATAATTCTAATGCGCTATAATGCCGTTCGTGCAATTTTTTGCTAATCAATTAGGAGCAATTCACACAATGAAACTCGCACGTATTTTAGTTCTTTCTTTAATTTTGGTTCTTGGTATGTCTGTTGTATCCGCACAAGATGCTGAATTAGGGTCACCTGAAAACCCAATTCAAGTATTCTTCGTCCCATCCGCAGAATCTCAAACCCTCATTAGTGGTGGTGAAGTTTTAGCTGAAGCGCTTACCGAAGCAACAGGCTTGAGCTTTGAAGTTTCTGTCCCAACCAGCTACGCAGCAACCATTGAAGCAATGTGTGCTACCCCTGACGCTAGCATGGGCTTTATCCCAGCAGCAGGTTATGTCATCGGTAACGAACGTTGTGGTCTCGAAGTTGAAGCAGCAGCAGTCCGCTTCGGTTGGCCTGTATATTGGGCAGCTTACATCGTCCCACGCGATAGCGACATTTACACCTATGGTGACCTCGAAGGTAAAAGCTGGGCATATCCAGATAGTGGCTCAACATCAGGTTTCATCGTTCCATCCGTCGAATTACAAGCAGCAGGTATTACCCCCGGTGAAGAAATCGAAGCTGGTGGTCATAACCAAGCTGTACTCGCTGTTTATAACGGCGAAGCTGAATTCGCAACCGTTTACTTCAGCCCTCCATTGACACCAAATTCAGGCTGGGGTTATGGTGATTTGCCAGAACCTTATGACCTCACCGTTGATGAAGCATATGTCACTGACGAAGGTCGTTTGTTTGTAGGCGATACCCGTATTCTCGATGCACGTTCCGCAGTTGCTGAACAAGCACCAGATGTTGTCGATGCGATCCGTATCTTGCGTATTAGCGCACCAATTCCTAACGATACAATGGCATTCGGTCCAGACTTCCCAGAAGAACTCCGCACCCAAATTTATGACGCATTGGTTGCATTCTCTGCAACAGAAGCATGGGCAGATAGCGCACTAGGTGCTGATGATGGCTATAGCTGGTCAACATTAGTAACCATTGATGATGCAACATTTGATAGCGTTCGTCTCCAATTTGAAATCCTCGGTTTAACCGAAGAAAATATCTTTGAAGACTAAGATCACACGCTGATTGATATGAAACGGGTGGGGGAGATTCCTTCACCCGTTTTTGTTGTCTGATACCTGACTTATTATTTTTACGAAGATTTTTTGGATGGGCTTTAGTGCTCTGTTCGGTAAATAGCTAAACAACGATTTTGCAGTATTTTGGGTGCGCAGCGTACCCTTACAACAGTTACTTATCGGATGAAGCATTTAGTATTTCGTCCGATAAATAAGCATTAATTATCGTGTGCTTATTTTGGATGCGTTGTAGCGAACTCTTACACTAAGGACTTTCGGGATGACGTACTAAGCGTCAGCTAGGCAGCTAGAGGTAGTTAAAGTTAAAAATAACGGTCTATGATTTATTTTTCTTTGTGTTCTTCGTGCCATCGTGGCAAAATTGCTTTATTATGCTTAATTTATATGGATTCATTTCACATATTATATCTTATGGAAATTTTGTAAGCCCTGTCAAAATGACATATCATCGCTACAATGCGTGATAACATTTACGTTCGCTGGATAGTATGATCTTTAGGATGAAGGCTGATTTATGTTAATTATTGAAAATCTGACTAAGGTTTATGACAACGGCTTCAAGGCACTTGATAATGTGAGTTTTGAAGTGCCTGATGGTCAATTTGTGGCACTCATTGGTTTGAGTGGTTCGGGTAAATCGACCTTATTACGCTGTATCAATCGCTTGATTGAACCGACATCGGGACGCATCATTTGGGATGGGCAAGATGTAACCGCTATTAATGATGAAGAAATTCGTTATTTACGCCGTCGCATTGGCTTTATCTTCCAACAATTTAACCTCGTTAAACGCTCACAAGTGATTACCAATGTATTGGCAGGGCGTTTAGGCTATGTCAATCCATTGTTTAGCTTAATCAATCGCTTTCCAGCAGAAGACCGTGCGCGTGCTTTAGCCAATCTTGAGCGCGTCGGCATTGGCAATCAAGCCTATAAACGTGCGGATGAATTATCAGGTGGGCAGCAACAACGGGTAGCGATTGCACGCGCCTTGATGCAAAATCCTGAATTGATGCTCGCGGATGAACCTGTCGCAAGTCTTGATCCTGCGACATCGCATGGGGTGATGAAATATTTAGAATCGCTCAATAAAGATGATAATTTGACGGTTTTATGTAGCTTGCACTTTTTGAGTTTGGCACGTACCTATGCGGATCGTGTGATTGCGCTCAAAGATGGTAAGTTGGAATTTGATGGCAGTCCTGCCGAGATTGATAATGACCGTTTCAAAGAAATCTATGGCGAAGATGCTGTAGAAGTTGGTATTTCGTAGGGGATAACGATATGAGTGATAAACAGAAGAACACACCACAAGAAGAAACGCGCAGTGCCTTAGGTCGTTTATTAGTTGTGCTAGGTGTTGCGATTGCTTTGTTCATCTATGCCTATGGCTGGACAGTGACCGAAATTGACCTGACCGAACCTCAAGAAGTGCAACGCCAAGATAATGTCACCCGTGCGCTGCGCGAATTATTATCACCGCGCTTATTTGAGCAAGAACGCGAATTAACGCAATACGAAGCGTTATTCTTGATGGATTGCACCACAGGCGATGCGCCCGAACAATTTAGTGAAAATTCGGATGATATTGTTGTTATCCTTGAACCTGCATGTGCCGATGCCAACGAGGTCATTACCTTACGCTTACTCAATGGGTCTGCTGGGGCAGATGCACGTTTGCGTTGGGTACCGCCGTTAGATGAAAATGGTGAAGAAGGTAATACACGACCATTAGAAATTATTGAAACAGGACGTGAAGATCTTGTGCTTGATGCCGCAGGTGGCTTTGAAGGCACAATCGAAGTCCCGCGTATTCGTCGTGGCGAGGGGCAAATTCATACTTTGCGCGTTTTGGTTGCGATTCCAGCAGGTCCGATTGAATTTAGTGAGACAGCCTTACTCGTCATTGACCGTATGATCCA
>JBAUIA010000455.1:0-2140 GCA_049680565.1 Phototrophicaceae bacterium | reverse complement strand
TTAACACTCTGACCGCTTGATTGCTTCCGTCACACCCGCTCACAATTACTCCAGATTCTTTGCAACAGAACCCGATAAACCGCGCATCACCAATTGGATGCTATCGCTGAGAATCGGGTCGCTGGTTACCACGCTCAAGGCATGGTCAGAATTAGGTCGTTGAAGCGTCATCGTGAAAACCTCAGTGGTTACTAAAAGAGTTATTTACATAACCACTATATCCCTCTTTACAACCCATTAACAGGGCGAAGTTTTCGCTCTTTAAGTCGGACTTTTTACCCCATTGGCGAACCTAAGCCTAAATTTAACCTTCGATGCCTCTGAAATAACTTACTCTTCTTAGATCATCATGCTATGATGCCTTCAGATAGTTAAATTATTTTAAATGATTAAATTTTGCTTAAGTACATTTTTTGTTCCATTGTTCCCATTTTCCCGAAAACATGTCAAAACATACCGAAATCTCGTCGAAAAAACCATTGATTCCTGCCCAAAAACCTTACTTTCTACCAGATTCTTGGCTAATTTCTGACAAATTTGCTAAGCGGTATTGTAGAGTTAATTTGTCGGTACAGAGTTTGTTGTTACATTGCTACTGGGTTCTTCACCTGCAACATTGAAATTGGAAGTTAACAAAGAGAAGTCAGCAAGTGTTACGAGATTGTCTTCGTTAAAATCCGCGCGATCATCGTATCCCTCATCACTTTGCCCAAGATTGAAGCTACTTGTGAGGATAGAGAAATCTTGCAATGTAATGCGGTTATCATTGTCCGCATCACCTCCCATTAAAGTGCCTACATTAATCGTATTAGATCCAATTGTGAGGTCAATCGGGACAACGACTTGCAAGGACTTATCGGACTTCACCGCAAGCTGGTATGTTCCTGATGTTATGCTGGACATATTTACTAAGCCGTTCTCAGATGCAAGCGGTAGTTGTTCATTAACAAGGTTTCCTTGTGAGTCATAAAGTCGCAGGCGGATTGCACCCTCAAAATCTGTCTGTCCTTGTAATGCAAATTGAACATCAAGAGATGTTCGTCGCACAAGGAAAAAACCATTTGTTGCTAGATTACGAGGAACACTAGCACCAAGATTGTTTCCATAAGATTCGCTTGGTGAAACAGATATAGCCACAGATGCAATCGTGTTATCCGCTGTGCTGGAATTGATAAGGAATGGGAGTGATAAAATTTCACCGCTTGGGATGCTCACATTAGAGTCTACACTCATGACCACGAAATCTAACTCGCCATCTGTATCAAGTAGATTCGGTGGCATCAATGTGCATGTGAACAGCGTCTCATTAAAGCATATAAATGCGTCTACTGCTTCATCATAAGCCAGAACAGATTCATCGTAATCAATCGAGAAAGCAATTGCAGTAATATCAGATATGCCAGCATCTAAATTCACACTGATGATACCGACCCCACCTGCTTCTGCTACCTGATTTTGATTAATAGATAGGCTTGGTGCAGTTTCTTGTGTTAAACCAATCCCAACGAAAACAAATAGTATCAGTTTTATTAGAATTATTTTATAAAATTTCAAAATATCTTATCTCCAGAAATTTATCCAACATGTACCCATTGTTTGTACACCAATTGTTGCGCTTGATAGTCAGAATTCGCGCTCTGATTCCATTTTTGACTTAATTTGGGAGCAGATTATCAGTTTACGGCTCTACAATACAAACAAAGTCTTCGTCAAAGATCATAGCCTGTACACACGACAAATCGCCTGCATCTATGATTGAATCTGCGTTGGCATCACAACCAATTGGATTTCCCGAGTAACCATTATCTATATCATCAAAACTATTGGCACTATCGTCATCGAAAATTTCGAGTTGTAAAGCTGATAAATCATCAGCATCGATAGTCATATCAGCGTTACAATCACCCGATGCAATAATTGCAATATCAAGTCCATAGTTTTGCTCTCCCCCATCTTTATCAATTATTTTGACAAGTGCTTGATAGATGCCCGCCTCAGTATAAGAGCATTCATATAACGAGAACTCTATATTAAGTGCATCATAGGCAATCGATGAGTCACAAGCGTAGGAATATGTGAAGCCAGCCTGTTCATCAATAGGACTTACATCGCTTACATCTGTTGCTGAAAGCGTTACGAT
>JBAUIA010000454.1:0-4257 GCA_049680565.1 Phototrophicaceae bacterium | reverse complement strand
CCAATCGAATAAAAATGACGACATTAAAGGCTACAAATCCAATCCCGTAGTCAATCATTGTGAAAAACGGAATCAAGAATACCCAGAAGGCTAGATTGTATGCCAACCTGATTAATGCCAGTGGATGGGCATATCCCTGCTTAACTGAACCCTCATTAGCTGAGTTTTTCCGAAGCCACGCGAACCGCGTTGCTGTATGAAGCTCAATGATTATTCAGAACAGCGCGCCGAAAATTGCAAGACCAATCAAACCCGGTCTTTCTATCCAAAATGATGTTAAGAACGCGAACATAATATAAATCAAAGTGGGGAAGCCTAACCCCACCGACAATATGTTATTCCATCGCACCGTCAAGAATTTCTCTTTAGTCATTGTCTTTCCCGTCTATACCAATGCGACTGAACGCTGCACCGAACACGATACCTAAGCCAACGCCGAGTGCGACATTACTGAGTGCAACCCCCACGCCAATACCGATGGCTATCCCTGCGGCTGCTCTTATCATGCGATTCTGATTCATGGTTCGATCTCCTTATATGTGATAAATGGTTTTTTACTGATTGATGATATTGATAACAACGTTTCCTTTTTTGCGTCCTGTATCAACATAGCGATGGGCTTCACTGATTTGTTCTAGTGGATAGCAACGGTCAATCACAGGTTTGATGATGTCAGCTTCCATCAGTTCTTTAAGGAGTTTTAAGTCTTTCGCTCTTTGCTCTGGCGCACGCAAGCCAGTTGCGGCGATTTTTGCTTTTTTGCTACCAACAAAAGATGTCCAGATGACATGCCGAAAAATATCTAAGTCCATCCCTGCTTCGAGGAAAACGCCATCGGGTGCAAGTGAGTTTTTAGACTGCGAGAATGTAATTTTGCCAACAGCGTCGAAGATGATGTCATAGGTTTCACCATTTTGGGCAAAATCTTCACTCGTGTAATCAATGATGTGGTCTGCACCTAGTGATTTCACAAGGTCGATATTACGCTCACTACAGACCCCTGTAACTTCCGTACCAAAATGTTTGGCAATTTGTATTGCAGCAGACCCCACACTCCCCGATGCCCCATTGATAAGCACTTTTTGTCCCGCACGAATATTCCCTGTATCACGCAGGAACGGAAGTGCAGTCAAAAAGCCATCCACACTGGCAGCCGCTTCTTGATAGCTTAAATTACTGGGCATCGGTGCTAAGACTTCGTCTTCAGGCACACACAGGTACTCTGCATTTGCGCCGAAATCAGGACCTGCTGTGCCGAATACGTGATCACCTACTTTGAATTGGGTTACATCTTTGCCGACGGCTACGACTTCCCCTGCTAATTCTTCGCCCAATGTCTTGATTTTGGGTTTCATTAAACCAGTGAAGAGTCGTGAGAAATACGGTTTGCCCTGACGAAAAACAGCTTCGGTGGCGGTGACTGTTGTCGCATGGATTTTGACTAACACTTCGTTGTCTGCGGGTGTTGGTTTTTCTACTTCGACAAGCTGTAGAACATCGGGTGTGCCATATTGGGTTTGGACAATCGTTTTCATTGAGGTCATGGTGTTTATCTCCTGTATCTGTTATTCGATATTTGTTGTTATTTCGTCATCTGTTTTGGTGATAGGATTCACCGAAATCAATTCCATACCAGTATCACGAATGCGCTTGAGTAAGCCGTGCAACTGCGCTTGGTCAATCACATTACCCGTCAATAAGGTGTTACCTGTTTCATCGTGGCTAACTGTGAGTCCATCAAACCAATCCGACCAATCTATACTGAGCTGTCCTTTAATTTTGATCTGATAGTGTGATGGTGTATTCTCAGATGGCATGTGGCGTTATCCCTTATCATTGCGCTTGGGCTAGTTTTATATGTAGCTTGTCTTTACCCCAAAACTAACTGTCTTTGAGGTATTTGAACCATTTTTCTCAGAAAATTACCTGCTTACATCATTGATGCAGGAAGCATGGTGCGAACGATGTTGCGATAGCGGGCATAATAAGGTTCTGCGAATATTCTGCATTAGCAAGAATGGTTGATGAGATTAGCATGACGGCGGCATACACCAATGAAAGTCTGACCATATATTGTCGTTTTCTTTGCGATTTCATAGTGTGTTCTCCGCTTGCTTATTTAACTTATAAGCAGGATACAGGAACAAGGGTGTTGTTGTGATGACACCAAAGTGTGGTTAGGGGTGTTGTTTGTTGAAAACATGCTGAGTGCGTTTAGATTAAGCCCAATTCACGAGCACGCGCAACGGCTTCAGTGCGCCTACTGACTTGTAATTTTTGGTAGATGATGCGGTTATGCCCTTTGACGGTATCGAGTGCAATAAACAAGCGTTCGCTAATATCACGATTCGACAAGCCACCTGCAATCAGTGTAAGCACTTCTAACTCACGCTCGCTAAGTGGGTCAATCAAAGGCTGAGATGATACCGTTTGAGACATATCAGGGAAATCAAATGTGGCTAACAGCTGATTGACATAGTCCGTCAGTATGCCCCGTGATGCGAACTCTGAGAGCAACTCGCGCATAGGCGCACCTTCATCAATAAAAATTCGGATATACCCTTCTGGTTCTGCTAGTATTAATGCCTGTTCAAGAGCATCAAGCGCACTGTCATCATCACCTTGGAGATGGTGTAGCTGTGCCTGCAATATCGAAATTTCGATCACACTTCCCATACGCTGCTGTGCCTGTGCAACGTCAAGTAAACGCTGGAGTAATTGTGCAAGCTCTTGCACTGAAACATCGTTACGTGCCGTTTTAAGTTGGGCAATATGGAGTCGGGCTAGTGTCATCAACTCAAATTCGTTTAGGTAATTGACTTCACTATGGAGGGATAAATCTTGCTTACTTGCCCAGATTGAGGCGCTATGAAGTTCACCCTGCTTAATCTGCACAGATGCTCTTATTGCTACTATTGGTCGTATGTTGGGAACAGGTGTCGGATAATACAGTCGTTCTGCTTCATCAAGCAAGGTGAGTGCTTCGTCAAACTCGTTCAATGTTAGCTTCATATAGGTTTGAACTTTGCAAAAACGAACACGCCAATCAGGTAATCCTGCGTCTTTGCCAAGCGTTTCACTCTTTAATAAGTATTCTTGTGCCATCTCCAAATTATTTTGCTCTCGGTAGAGGTTGCCAAGTCCCATATACAAATCTGCTAAACCTTTAACCGTGTAAGGTTGTGATTCAGCAATTTGCAGAGATTGTTTATAGATCGCTATCGCATCACGTAAGTGACCTTGTCCCAAACGTACATCAGCCAAACTGAACGTACTGCTGAGAGCAAAGTGTATAATGCCTAACGCCATCATATGTTCCATACCAGCCGTCATAAATTGATAGGCTGGTTCTAAGTTGCCCATATACCAGTGTGCCAAGCCCAGAATAGAAGTCGCAATACCACGCCGATGATGGTCATCTTTCTCTACGAGTACGAGTACCTGCTGTCCATATTTGATCGTATTGGGTACATCACCCAACGCTAGCGCATGGAATGCACGCGCCGCAGCAACCGTTGCTGGCAATTGCTGAAATTCTGCTTGCTCTACGACAATCATTTCTGAGATAGCGTTATTCGGTTGCCTGTCAGCATCAAGCCAGTATTCAGCAGCACGTAGACGCTCATCAGCAGCATCTAGGTCGCCAAAATCCAGTAGTACCCAACCATAAGCTGCGCTGAGCACAGGGCGATTGCGATAGATGGACGTGGGTAGCGACTGCATCCATCTATACTGTTCCCCGCTCTGAAAAGCCGTTCCACGTGATGCCACCCAGACTTGTTCAATCATATCTGCCGCAAGCTCAAAATCTTTCGCCGCAAGCGCATGATGAATTGCTTCATGAGGTTGATTGTTTTGCTCAAGCCACTGGCTTGCCAGAATATGCAACGTGTTCGTTTCTACAATTGGTGATTGTTCGAGGCTTTTACGCAGTAAATCCGCAAATAAGTGATGATAGCGATACCATTGGCGCGTATTATCTAGCGGGATGATAAACAGATTGCGTTTTTCCAGTTGTTCAAGCACCAACTGGCTATCATTCGTTTGTGCTACTGCATCGCATAAATCGGCATTTAAGCGCCTCAGAATAGCGGTTTTTAGAAGAAAATTTCTTGTCTCTTCGGATTGCTGTTGTAGCACTTCTTCAAGCAGATAATCTAAGATGTAGCGATGACTACCTGTGAATGTCTCAATGAATTGCGCTTTATCTGTTTGACGTTGTAGCGAAATTGCCACCATTTGTAAACTGGCTATCCA
>JBAUIA010000453.1:0-10938 GCA_049680565.1 Phototrophicaceae bacterium | reverse complement strand
ACCCTCAGTATTGATAAAGCAAAAACACAGATTAACTATGATCCATTTTCTCCAAAAACACCGATCATAAAATTTTCATAACAAACATGATATAAACTATTTTCATAGGATATTTGTACTTTTGCTTAAAATAGCATTCCATGCCATAATTACGCAAGATTGCACTCATCTAATTGGGACAAACATTATCTAGTGTGATTAAATACAACTATCATTGCAGATACTATCGGCAATAGTTGTAATAAACTTGAGATTTGCATGCAAATGCGTGTAATTTAATAGTTTCCATATGTTACATTCAAACTTGAATGACTGTTTAACATAGGAGCAACTATTTTCAAAAAAACAAATCACACAAAGCCAATGTTCTATCTAAATATACATTCCGAACTCATATAGAAATCTGGTGACAACATGCAACGTTTTCGACAGCTTCTCATTCTCTCATCCATCTGGATTATGACCATTCTTGGTGTCGAACGGTTCTTTGAACAAGTCGATAACCCTATCCTTTACATTACTTACATCAATATTGATGCCTTCGTCTATATTGGCTTATTCCTCATTGTTGTACTCCTACTGCTCTATTCTGATTTTGCGAAGCATTCGGGGTGGGTCTATGCAGGGGTCATGATTGGCTACACCATCTTAAAAATCATGATTGAAGCACCGATTGATGAGATGGATATACCGAGTATCATCGTAGAAGTCGTTTTATTATTACTCACAATCGGTATCTTCAAACGGGTATCACTTGCCCTCGTCAATTTCGAGCAAGTTGTGGAAAATGTGATTATCAAGCCCAATAATCTCAATGTTTTAGATGAATTTGAAGGCATTGAACACGTCGATACAGAATTGTTCCGCGCCCGTCGCTTTGAACGTAATGTCACCTTTTTACGTCTCTTGACTAGGCAAATTGTTCAAGAGAGCGGACACTTTGATATGTCAGAGAGTATTCAGCAACGCTACTATCAATACCAAATTGCTAGCATTGTGCGCTCTTTAACCTATAAATCAGACCTCTTATTATGGAATGGCGATGATTTGATCGTTTGCTTACCCGAAACAAATGAGCAAGAAGGACGCGATTTAGCAGCACGGATTTATCGGCAAATCAAAATTCGCCTTAATATGAAATTACCAATTGGGGCAGCAACATTTCCTGAAAACGGATTGATCTATGACCAATTAGTCGCTTATGCAGGCGAAAATGTTGCCATTAACCTTGATGGCAAAGACACACAAGAAATTCATGCACTAACATTAGATGATCTCGATGAAACGAATCTCGCAGATTTACCAGTCGAACCGCCAACACGTAACTATGCGCCAGCACAAAACGTTGCCCCTGCCACAACACAAAAAGGGGGCATTGTTCATCAATTTAATACCACACTCCATGAAATCTTTAACCCACTCCCAAGTTTTGATCTGCGTGCAGGTGTCCTGAGTATTCGTCAGAATGATCTATCAGACCCTAATTTCTGGGTTTATGATATTCCGACACAAAGTACAGCAGCCAAAGATACTTATCAATTTATCAAACGCATTATTGATATTACCTTGGTTGTCATGTCACTCCCTGTTATCTTGCCCCTATTTGCGATTATCGCTGCCATCATCTACATGACAGATCGCGGTAGTATCTTCTTTCGGCAAGAGCGCACAGGTTTAGGGGGTGAGCGCTTCAAAATGTTCAAATTTCGTACAATGGTTGTCGATGCTGAAGAAAAGTTGAAAGACCTCGCTGCACAGGGACTAGCTAAACTGGATGAAAATGGTAAGCTAGCAGAACCACTCAAACTGAAACATGATCCGCGTGTTACAAAGATTGGGCGCATCCTAAGAAAAACAAGTTTGGATGAATTACCACAATTGTTCAATGTTCTCATCGGGAATATGAGCATTGTCGGACCCCGTCCAACCAGTTGGGATGTTAATAGCTACACCTTGATGCAAACCGAACGCCTTAGTATTCGTCCGGGGATCACAGGGTTATGGCAAGTCTGTGCGCGTGGTGATGTTGATTTTAATGATTGGGTCGAATGGGATATGGCATACATTGATCGTGTTTGCTTGTATCTCGATTTACGCATCATTTTTGAAACAGTTGCACAAGTTGCTAAAGGCAAAGGGGCGCGTTAACTACATGGTAAATATCGGTATTTCGCTACTATTCTGGGTATCATTCACCTTATTAATCTGGACATATTTCGGCTATCCGCTCTTGATGTATATCTGGGCAAAAATAGCACCCATTAAACGTTCAGCGACTGACCCGATAGAACCATCAGTGACGATACTGATCCCAACATACAATGAAATTGATGTCATTCGGCGCAAGATCGAAAACTCGCTTGCGCTTGAGTATCCTAAAGATAAATTGACCATTATCATTGTGGATGATGATAGCAATGATGGCACAAAAGAAGTCATCGCAGAATACGAACCTGATGTTATTCTCATCAATAAAGAAGTCCGTAGCGGTAAAATGCAGAGTGTGAATATCGGTATGGCACGTGCAGATAGCGATATTGTCATCCTCAGTGATGCCTCCCCTGATTACGAACCACACTCAATTACTGCATTGATGAGCCAATTTAGACATCCTGATATTGGGGTTGTTGTTGGTACATTAGCGGTTTGGGATGAAGAAAAATCTGTTGCAAAATCCGCAGGTTTATATTGGAAGTACGAAGCTGCCCTCCGCAAATGGGAAAGTCGTACAGGCAATACTGTTGCGGTGCATGGCAATATGTTTGCGATTCGCCGTGAATTATTCCGTCCGATGACGGGGCAAACCATCAACGATGAATTTAGTATTGCAATGGAAGTCATCCAGCAAGGCTATCACGTAGTGTATGAACCCTCCGCTATCAGCTATGACCATGCCAGCACACATATGGAAGATGAATTTAAACGCCGTGTGCGGATTAATGCAGGGCGCTATCAAGCACTCTTTGATGCAGGCTACTTATCGGGGATGCCAACCTTTGACGATACCTTCCGTTTATTCTCGCATAAATTATTGCGTCCACTTGCGCCTATTTTGATGATACTGGTACTCATCAGTAATATCTTATTGGTAGCACTCGTTCCAAATTGGCTCTATGGCATCCTCTTATTCGGACAATTTATATTTTATGATCTTGCCCTACTCGGTTGGATACTCTCTAAACGACAAATCAAAATCCGTGTGCTGAATATTTTCTACTTTTTTGTCAGTACCAACATTGCAGCACTTTTCGGATTTTGGCGTTGGATGCGAGGCTCGCAAGCGGTGACGTGGCAAAAACGTACCACCGTCGAAAGCTAACCAACAATTTCGTGCATCGCGTTGGAGATAATTTCAGCGCGCGCACGCCACGTAAATTGCGGACTTAACGCTAAGGCACGCTCCCCGAGTTGGGTTCGCAAGGCATCATCATCAATCAATGTCTGTAAAGCACGCGCTAAATCGTCAATATTTTCTTGCTCAAACAGATAAATCCCATCGCCATGCTCGGCAATTTCACGGATAGTCGGTTGGTTGGGCGCAATGATCGCTTTACCCAATGCCATATACTCATAAATTTTCATCGGATTACCATAATCATTGGTGGCTGGCATCACGGTAATATCCCCTGCTGCGATATACTGCGCGACATTTTCATAGGGGATACGTCCAGCAAAGATCGTTGTATCCGATGCGTCATATTGTTCAGTTTGGTCTTTATCGCCACCTACCAATAACAAATAAACAGGTTTATCAGTCGTTAGTTTCTTAGCAGCATCCAATAATAAATCCACACGATGATAGGGTTGGAATGAGCCTACAAAAACAATCGTAACCGCATCTTCTGGAATATTGTATTGCCGACGAATGGCTGAACCATCGACTCCCTGATGAAATAGCGATTCATTAATGCCATTGCTGACCGTAATCACTTTTTCGGATGGCACACCATCTTCAATCAACAATTGATGAATCGCAGCACTAACTGCCACTACTCGGCTCGCTTGTGCCATCACTTGCTGATGTGTTTTGACCGCTAAATCGTTTGCACCCACCCCATATTGTTGCGCTTCTTCCCATGATGGCGCAACATCATCGAAGATAATCGGCACACCTGTATTTTCTGATGCCAATGTTCCGCCCAAGCTAAAAGCAATATGGGTTTCAAGTAGCACATCAGGTTGTTCTTGCTTCACAATTTCCGTTAAGCGTTCAGCATAATGCTTACCAAATGCGACCCGTGCCCGATCTCGTAAGGGCATGGCGATGGCTTTCGGGAGCAATTTTTTCACTAAAGAACGATAACCTTTAGCTGCCCCCTGTGATGCAGCCCCACCACTCGCAGCTTGCACACGGATAACCTCATGCCCTAAACTTTCTAAGGCATTGAGAATGGCATTGGCACGGACAATATGCCCTGCTTGCTCAGTTTCGAGGCGGTCAACAGGGTGCGGTAAACTATAAACGATTTTCATAAGCTGCGAGTACATCCTCATATAAATGAATTAAGGTTTGGGCTTGGCGTTCGAGCGTAAATGTTTGTTGGATATAGGCTTGGGCTTTAGC
Organism: Phototrophicaceae bacterium; assembly: GCA_049680565.1. Lineage (GTDB taxonomy): Bacteria > Chloroflexota > Anaerolineae > Aggregatilineales > Phototrophicaceae > JAUZRW01. Next base: position 6,374 of record JBAUIA010000453.1, on the reverse strand, counting down.
ACCCATCGCTTGGGCTTCTATCGGATGATCCAGCAAAGCACAGATTTTATCGGCAAGTTGGGTGGCATCCCCTGCTGGGATTACATAGCCTGTCTCGCCATCGCTGACAATTTCGCGTGTTCCGCCGACATCGGTTGCAACCACAGGCAAACCTGCTGCCCCTGCTTCGATTAAGACCGTTGGTAAGGCTTCACTCCATGATGGCAGAATCAGCATATCACTTGCACCCAATATTTCAGCAACATCACTACGTTGTCCCATAAAGTCAATCATATCCATATAGGGTTCAGCTTGTGCTTTAAGGTCATGTTCGAGTTCACCACCCCCAACCAACTTAATCCGCGCTTCAGGATGCGCCGCTTTAATTTTAGGAATCGCATCAAATAAAACTTCATGCCCTTTACCTGCACGCAACACCGCCACCATCACAATAATTGGTTGCTCTGCATCCCAGCCGAGTTCTTGACGTTTACTGGCACGTTGCGATTGCGTATCAAAATCTTCGAGCGTCAAGCCGTTATAAACGGTTTTGATCTTCGCCATTGGGATACCTGTCAATTCATGAAAATGACGACTAACCGCATCCGACACGGTCACAACGCGGTCAAAGCCAAACTTTGCAACCCATAATAATAAACGCGCCCGAACCGTTTCTTTGAGTGTGCTAGTCGGTTCATCCATCACATGACGGGTCATCACAGCAGGCATTTTCAAATGACGATGAGCCAATGCGCCATAAATAATCGTATCTTGGTCTTGTGGATGGATAATATCAAAGTCACCACTGCGTAATAAATCTGCAAAGCGCTGATACGCATTTTGGTCAAGCATCCGCACAGCATCGAGATCAATACGCGCAACGCCTGATGCTTCTAAAACCTCTGTTAAGGAACTATCACGCCGTTTATTGAGCGTCAGCAAGGTAATGTCATGCCCAAGTGCTTTAAATTGTGGCATCAATGATAGGACGGTTCGTTCGCCACCGCCCATTGCCAAGCTACTCATCATCATTAAAATTCGCACGCTTATTGCTCCTCTTTCAAGAAAGGTTCTTTATCTAACAAAGCAGGGACACCCATCGTCTTCATTTTGAAGGTATCAAAAGTATCTTTATAACTCAAGTAAACGCGCTTAATCTGGAATGGATATTGCTGCACCAAATTCAAAGGCATAGGACCGGGCAATAATGTAAAAGCTGTCTTGTAACCCAATTCCCGTAGAATACGGATCGTTGTTTTATCAAAATCAGCAGGTGTGCCATTAGGATATGCAAAGGCAGTCGCTTGTTGATCGGTCTCTTGCTCAATCAACATTTTTGACATCCGTATTTCTTCATAGACTTGTTCTTCTGCAATACGAGTCATGATGGCATGGGTTTGGGTGTGAGGTTGGCAAGCTACCCCGCCAGCAACAAGGTTACGCACTTGATCCCAATTGACAAATAATGGTTTTTCTAAGGATAAATCAACCGCGAGTGCCTCGACCATCTGTGCCAATTGTGACAATTTATCAGCTTCAGGCACACCTTTAAGATGTTGGATCATTTCGCTAGAAACAGCTAAATTTTGCATGTCATCACCCAATTGACGCAAGCCCAACACAGGTAAATTGACCTCCGTTTTGCGTGTCCGCCGAATCGCTTCGGCACAAGCATCCCACCAAGGGAGATAATGCGTATCGGTCATGCGCGATGTCAGCAAGAAAATCACAGCAGGTACACCGTACTTTTGCATAATCGGGAATGCCACCTCGTAATTATCGAGATAACCATCATCAAAGGTGATGAGTAAAGGTTTATCAGGGAGTGCTGTGCCATGCAAGATATAGGCTACAAGATCATCTAAGGCAATTACATTAAAATGCGATGTAACATACTGCATTTGCCGCTCAAAGCCCTGTGCATCGGTGCTGACATTGGGCGCAAAACCAACAAAATCAGGCGCATTAACATCTGCAATCCGATGATAATTTAGAACGGTTAGGCGATTTTTGCCCCAATATTGATCGAGCATCGCAGGAACTTGCAAGCGCGATGCCCATTGATTGAGTAGTTTCGTTTTACCCTTCATGCACAGCCTTTTCATAAATATTCAGAATCGAGTGGATAATTTTCTCCGTGCTAAATTGCGCTTTGACCATCTCATAAGCCGATACCCCTAAGCGTTGTGCTTCGTCAGGATGAGTTGCCAAATATTTGAGCGCATCCGCTAATTGCTCAGGATTCGAGGCTTCAACCATCAATGCCGTATCTTTATCACGCAATAAAGTTTTCAATCCACCAACTGAGGTTGCAATAATTGGGCGAGCATAGGCTGCTGCCTCAAGCAGTACAAATGGATGGGCTTCGGATAAAGATGCAATGCACAAAGCATCAATAGATTGCATAATATGGGCAATATCATCACGGAAACCTGTAAAGTGTACACGGTCAGCGATGTCAAGCGCATTGACCTGTTGCTCCAGCGCATCTCTCAAATCACCATCACCCACAATTAGCAATTTAATTTTAGGCATATCAGGTAATAATCCCAAGGCATCTATTAAATATTGATGTCCCTTAACGGGGTGCAAGCGTCCCACAATACCGATAACCCTATCATCCGTCGCAAATCCCCATTCATCATAAGATGAGGTATCTTTTTGTTGTAGGGGGCTATCAGGCATTGCAACAGCATTGGGTATCCATGTTGTGTTTTTAATGCCACGATTGAGCGCGGTTTGCTGCAATTCTTCGGTCACTTGGATATACGCTTTAACAGTCAGGCGGCTTGCTTGTAGCACGGCATCATAAGCGCGTCCTTTAAGATTAGGATTTTCGCGGATATAGTCACTATGTACCGTCACCACGCGTCCAGCAACCCCTGCTTGCCACGCTGCCAATTGTCCCCAAAAAATAGAAATAACATTATGGGTATCCACAATATTATACTGATGGGTTTTCATGATATTGCGTAAACTAGATAACAATTGGGGACTATTCCGTTTATGCGCGATAGCATGATGAGGCAATCCTTCCAATATCATACGATTATGAAGTTTACTGCCTTCTAAAACAGCTACTGCACAATGGTCTACGCGAGATTGTAAGGCTTTTGCTTGCGAGAGTACACGAACATCCGTGCCGCCGAATTGCGTTGATAAATTGATGAGTAATACACGATAATCATTGGGGGTCATTTATTAAACCTATGTGAGACCATCACAATGGATGATCTCACTTTTTAACATACTAAACTTATCAGTAAAGGCGTGTCCAAAATAGCACGATCTTATTGCTGATTATCCTTTTTACGGAAAGATAGAGCAACACGCGAGATGAGTGCAATCAAGGTTGCAATTGCTGTCCCAATCACCAGATATTGTACCCACACTGGACGCGGCAAAGTTTCTGGGGTCAATTCTTGGGCTGCAATCGGTTCAATCACAGGTGTTGCTGTTGCCAAGGGGGCAATCACTTGAATGGCTGTCGATTCGACTGCGACTTCATTGGTCGCTACTATATCGGTTGCCAAAACTGTCGCGGTAGGTGCTGGCGCAGATGTGCCATCTGCTACTTGTGTCACGGGTTGCGAAGTCTGTTGCAATAGCAATGCACTCTCAGTGGCTAAGGCAGGAAGCGATTGTAAGCTGCCAAATTCTTGTTCCGCCAACAAGCTGTTCAAAGGGTAAGTTGTCTGCTGTGACACAAATACCACATCCCCTGCCATCTCGAAAGAATCGAAATTACTGAGGAGTTTCTCAATCGTCAAGGCTTGCGTAGCATCATCTGTACCCGTTATCACCAACAAATCACGATCTGGGTTGAATGGTGAGGCTAAGACTTGCAGCACACCTGTTTCATAACTGCCATCCAAGCGATAAATCAGATTGTTGTAAACTTGCTCTAAGGTATCATCCGCCGTGATCGGTTGCGGTAAATCGTCCCCAATCACCGTGAAGAAACTATTATTGCTTGGACGACCCAAGGTGATGATATGATAGGCTGACAAATCAAGATCATCGCTCGGCACGCCACGCACCATCTGTGGATTCATCCCTGATGCGCCTGAGCCTGTATTGCCCAAGTAAAACATCAAATCCATCACTTGTTCTAACTCGGCGGACGTTGGCTCATCAGGAATACTGATTAACACATCCGATAAGGTTGCGACTCCGTTATAGGGTGATGGAAATTGTGCGACTAAAGGTTGTTGACGCTCTTGCAGCGCAATTGGCAAGAAAATCTGGCTCTCACGGCTAATCGTCAACCACAAAGCATTCAGGTTGGTCACTTCACATCGATCAATATCAAAGCCACTTAAGGTCACTGTGATGCCGTTCAATGCCCCTGTTTGAATTGCTGTGGGAGGAATACTCGCACGCAACTGTCGGGTACTAAAGACCTCATTGGTATCCTCTGCCCGTCCACGTAAGATTGTACTGGCAACAGGAATACTATTGACCTCGACCGTTACCGTCGCCCCACGATCTTCCAATACCGAGCTATTGTTGTACAACAGTTCAATATAGGCTTCTTCGTTCACTGTCACACCATAGGGTACAAAAAATTCAATGAAAATCGATTGTTCACCCAATCCCGACAATACCACATCTTCAGTGAACCCTAGGTTTTCTAAGGTCAAGCCTGTTGATAAGAGATTGTTACTTTGAGCGTTTACCCGTGGTGTCGCATCTTCTACAATTGTCACTGCGCCTTGCAAGCCAATAGCTGTCGGTGATCCACCCAAGGCTTGTCCAGCTTTCAAAATCGCTGCGTCACTCGCCCCTGTCACCACCAGAATCGCAAAACGCGCATCATCGGGATGTTGCATCACTTGCAAAATACCATCAGATTCAGCAATCGCCTCATTCGCTTGGTCGAGGAAGCCTGTGATCGTCGTCCAGCTTGTCGGTAATTGTGCATTGGCATACAAAGTCTCGATTATGTCATGTGTCTCTGGGAAACCGACCAAAATTAGATTATTGCTGCTGTATTCGGCAGCACTCAAGCTCGATACCGTGCGAGTGCGAACATCAAGGCGACCTGCGGTTGAACCCAAGCCTGCCACAACCCGACCAGCACTGGTTAATTCACTAGCAGTCGCTTCATCAGGCAACACCACATACACGACCTCATCGTTAGGATGCACTTCAAAAAATGGACGTGGATACACACTCAAATCCAAAACAGGTTCTAATTCCACATATTCCAAATGCATGAAAGACGCATCTTTATCGACAGTCAGGCGTGAGCTTAAATTCGCATCGCAGTGGTCTAATGCTGTTAAGACCAATTCCAAATTATGCGAACGATCTGCCTCATCCGCTAAGACATCGGCTGGTAACGCAACTTCAATATTCTGAATCCCTTGGTTATCACGATCCAGAATATAGGAAGATAATAATTGATTGTCCAAGCGCACATCCAATTGCGATGACGGCGCACGCGCAATATCCAAAGCATTCCCTAATTCCACATAATCAAATACCAAATTGATCCGATTGCCATCCTGAATCGACCAATCTGAGGGCAAAACAAATCGGAAATTCACTGAACTTTGTGGCGAAATGAGTTCAAGATCGCTGCGTGTTAATTGGGTAAAGGTCAAATCGACTGCTTGCAAATCACCTGCTGCCACAGCGACAGCTTCGACACAATCTGCGCCATTACACACACTCGGCGTTGTCACTAATTCGGCACTATTTGCGTCAGTCGTTAAACCACCAACGGGTGATGGGGTCGGACTTGGCAAGACTTCACCGACTGCGCTCACTGTATTTTGTGCCATGAATCCGATTTGTTGCTCACCTTCACCGCGATTCACATCCACAATAAACCATTCACGTTCCAGATACGGCACAACACCCAATACACAAATCAGGGCATCTTCTTGCACACCTGTGATGATTGCTGATTCTACCGATGGATTCTCTCGAATATTGGCTGAACTCACTGTCACAGCATATTCATAGCAATCATTACTGACTTCTAAGGTACTCGCTACATCTGGCTCAGTAGTTACTTCAGGCGTGCTATCTTGAGCGAAAGTGGTCACACTCATGAGCAAGATTGCCATCAGCCCCATCAGCACCACTAATCCGATTGTCATACGCTTTGATTCGATTATTCTTTCCATGTCACTCTCTATCATCACTGGTTGGTTCTGATTGATTGGTCATCGTTCGTAATTTGTTCTTCAAGGAGTCGCGTTGGGTCTTATCAATCGCATTGATTGCTGTATTTGATGTCGATGATGCTTCAGGTGGGGAGGCAACCTCATCCACAGGTGCAGTCGTTTCCAGCAATACATCCACCGCTTCTTCATCGTCATTCAATTGATCCAAGACAAAAGGCGGAATCTGTTGCGTATCCAATTCTTCGATCATTGTTCCTA
>JBAUIA010000452.1:0-5102 GCA_049680565.1 Phototrophicaceae bacterium | reverse complement strand
GCGTTGCAACCTCAACAGGAGATGCTTCATCGGATACAACATCAGATGCTGGCATCATAATATCTTCAAGGTCATCAGGGAGATGAGTCAGCATCCCCGATTCCTTGAGTTTAAGAATTGCCCGTTTCAACGCATCGGATTGATCGATGTCATCTGCTGGTGTTACGGTGTTGTTATCGTGTGCATTATCATTCGGATTTGGCGTTGACATGGCTTTTTCCTAATTTAGTATAACTACTATCAGTATAACATTACGTTGTGTTCACTCCAAGCAAATAGTGTTTAGATTGCACATTAAATGAGCCAATGGGACTATCGACTAAAGACCTCATGCAGTATTGACCAAACACTAGCAATATTCTAACGTTAGATAGAGTATAATAAGGCTTGTAATGATCGCTAATATCCTAGGCTAATAATACCGATGCATCCAAATGAACAAAATAACCGTCCTGAGAAAGAAAACGAGAACCCAACGCCGCAAGGTCCGAATTGGAGTCGTTATGCTATTCCGGGCACTTTATTTCTAGTACTCGTGTTCTGGGTTCTGATTACCAATAATGGACTCGGCTCAAGTGGAGACCTCATCACATTTTCTGATTTAAGAGACAATTATACGGTCTTAGATACAATCGCTTTCCAATCGGATAGTACTGATGTATCTGGCAGCTTCCGCCAACCTGTGCAAGTAACAGTCGATGGCGAAACAGTCACTGTTACTGATTTTACATCATTTGCGACTACAATCTTGCAAGAAGATTTGTACGGTTTGATCGCAACATATAACGATTCCGTTGAAAGCAATGCAGGTAGACCCATTAAAGTAACAGTGGATGCACCTGATTTTCCATTATTGGCTGTTTTAGTCAATGTACTACCCTTCTTGCTGATTGTCGGTTTCTTCATTTGGATGATGCGCCGCGCACAAGGACAAGTAAATGGTGTATTCAACTTTGGGCAATCACGCGCGAAAGAATACGATGCACAAACACCTCGCATCACATTTGATGATGTTGCAGGTCAAGATGGTGCAAAACGTGAACTCGTCGAAGTTGTCGATTTCCTCAAAGAACCTGAAAAATATATTTCGCTCGGTGCGCGGATCCCACGCGGTGTTTTGCTTGTAGGTCCTCCGGGGACAGGTAAAACCTTAATGGCACGCGCTGTTGCAGGTGAAGCGAATGTGGCGTTTTATAGCATTTCAGCCTCCGAATTTGTAGAAATGTTCGTTGGTGTGGGTGCGAGCCGTGTCCGTGATTTATTCAACAAAGCCAAAGAAAATTCCCCCAGTATCGTCTTCATTGATGAAATTGATGCTGTAGGTCGTCAACGTGGTGCTGGTATGGGTGGTGGTAATGATGAACGTGAACAAACACTCAATCAGATGTTATCAGAACTTGATGGCTTTGAACAAAGTGCAACCGTGATCGTTATGGCAGCAACCAACCGCCCTGATGTGCTTGATCCTGCCCTTTTGCGTCCGGGTCGTTTTGATCGTCAAGTAACGGTTGATTTACCCGATCGTAAAGGTCGTTTAGATATTCTCAAAATTCATACACGCGGTAAACCGCTTGCTAAAGATGTTGAGATCGAAACGATGGCAAATGCTACCATTGGTTTCTCTGGTGCAGATTTAGCCAACTTAGCGAACGAAGCAGCGTTACATGCAGCACGGCATAATCGTAAGAAAATTACGCAAGCCGATTTCTCGAATGCGTTTGAACGTATTATTCTCGGTATTGAACGTCCACCGCTTTCTGATCCACGCGCACGCCGTGTGACAGCCTATCATGAAGCAGGACATGCAGTGACCGCATTGTTAACACCCGGTGCCGATCAAGTCTTGAAGGTGACGATTACACCGCGTGGGTTTGCTGGTGGTATCACAGCATTCATCAAGGATGAAAATCGTGGCTTGAAACCACAAGAATACTACGAATCTGAGATCAAAGTGGGTCTTGGTGGACGGGTTGCAGAAAGCATCGTATTTGGTGAAATTACCGCAGGTGCAGCAGGTGACATCCGTCAAGTATCCCAAATTGCACGTCGTATGGTCACACAATGGGGTATGAGTTCACTGGGTATGGTTGATTATAGCAACGGTGGTGAACAACCATTCTTAGGCTATTCGTTATCGCAAGGACGTACTTATAGTGAAGAAACGGCTGCCAAAATTGATGGCGAAGTCCGCAGTTTGATTGACGGGGCTTATGATTACACCCATACACTTTTGAGCAACAATCGTGATAAACTCGATACGGTTGCCAATGCACTATTAGAACGTGAAGTTCTCGAACGTGAAGAATTGTTGGATCTTTTGGATATGAATCCAAATAAATCCATTGATGCACCCGTTGATGCCATGATCGATGCAGTAGAAAATGCAGCCGATATAGATGATCCATTTGCGTTATTCACGACGGATAAAGATACAAATGAATCCGACACGGATAGTAATGATATGTTGCCACCAGAAACACCAGACACAGATGGTGACCAGCCAGAGCAAAATTAGGCATCAAGTTAAGCAACTAACAAAGAGACGAGTCCGTTATGGCTCGTCTCTTTTGATTCACGAATTTAAAGCGCTAGTTAAGAATTGTCGGCTTGTTGATGTTGGTCAATAATATCTTGCTGAACATGGCTTGGAACTTTTTCATAATGAGAAAATTCCATTGAGTAGATACCACGACCACCAGACATCGAGCGTAAATCATTACCGTAGCGCATCATTTCTGATAAGGGTACTTGGGCATTGATAATGCTCTTATTGACGACGTTATCCATCCCTTGTACCCGTCCACGACGAGAATTTAGGTCGCCCATAATATCACCCATCATAGTATCAGGAATTGTAACGCGCACATTCATAATCGGTTCTAGTAAAGCAGGTTGTGCATTATTGAAAGCAATTTTGAAACTTTCGCGCCCTGCAATCTGGAAAGCAATATCTTTTGAATCGACGGGGTGCATTTTGCCATCATAAACTTCGACTTTGACTTGTACCACAGGGAAGCCTGCGATGACACCCTCTTCTAATACTTGACGAATGCCTTTTTCGATAGAGGGTAAGAATTGTTGGCTAATTGACCCCCCGAAGATTTTTGTCTCGTATTCAAAGTCTTCTTCACTGGGCATAACGCGCAAATTAACACGTCCATATTGACCCGCCCCACCTGATTGCTTACGATGGGTATATTCTCCTTCGGCTTGCCCTCCAATCGTTTCACGGTAGGGAACTTTTGGCATTTCGGTATCAATACCAACACCGAGTGCATCAGCTTTTGATAACACAGTTTGAATGTGAATATCGCCCATACCTTCTAGCACCGTCTGACGGGTGTCATGATCTTGTCGCCAGCGTAATGTAGGGTCTGCATCACAAAGTGTCGTTAAAATGCCGCCCATCTTGGCACTATCCGCTTGCGTGCGCGGTGTGACAGCTACCATATATAAGGGAGCAGGGAAATCTGGGGCTAAAATGCGGAAGGTTGCGTCTTTATCGGCAAATGTATCACCCGTTTTTGTATTATTGAGTTTTGAGACAACCCCAATGTCACCTGCATGGAGTGTATCGACTTCAATATGATCTTTGCCCCGTACTAGCATCAGTGTCCCGAAGCGTTCTTCTTCACCTGATGTCACATTAATGTTGCGACTATTGGCTGTGATTTTGCCTGCAAATACTCGGAAGTAATTGAGTGTGCCAAATTTATCGGTTGCCGTTTTCCAGACATAAGCAGCAAGTGCTTTATCATCCGATTGTGGCGCTTTGATATAATCAAACTCATCGTTGCCGTCGCGTTCAACACGAACACGGCGCACAGATGGCGGTGATGTATACGCAATGAGTGCTTCCATTAGCGGATATGTACCGATATTACTCGTTGCAGAGGTCACAAATACAGGTACAGTGCGTAACAGATGAGAGCGAGATGCTGCACGCATCCCTTCGCGGATTTCATCGGGTGATAGGCTTTCTTCATCAAAATATTTTTGCATTAAATTATCATCAGATTCTGCGGCGGCTTCGATGAGTTCAAAGCGATATTCTTCAGTCATTTCCAGCATATCATCAGGCAAATCGGAGCGATCTCGACCTGTTTCATAATAGGCTTTTTCGGTAACGAGATTCACAACACCTTTAAAATCATCTGCTTTGCCGATAGGAATCATCACAGGGACAAATTTATATCTGGGGAAGGTTTCTCGGAGTTGTTCTAACACACCTTCAAAATTAGCATTATCACGATCCATCTTATTAATAACGACGATCATTGATTGTTGATAAGTACGGGCATAATCCCACGCTAATTCTGTACCGACTTCGACACCACTGACGGCATCTACTACAACAACTACAGAATCTGCGACACGGATAGCATTTTTAACTTCACCTTGGAAATCTATAAATCCGGGTGTATCGAGAATATTAATTTTATGATCGTTGTATTCAAGGGGAATGAGCGATGTTGAAATGGACATACCACGTTCACGTTCATCATCACTCCAATCGGAAACAGTATTCTTATCTTGGATTGTACCCATCCGATTGGTGATACCTGTATTATAGAGCATTGCCTCGATTAGAGAGGTCTTACCACTGCTCTGGTGACCGACCAGAGCAATATTCCTCAGCTTATCTGTAGTATAGTCATTCATAATAAACAATCTCCTAAAGTTAAATAATTTTTATCTGCCTAGAGGAACAAGCAATCTCATAAAGCACACCTATAAATGTGTACTCTAGCTGTAATTTTATGGCGTGGGCTACAAAATGTCAAAAAGGTGTGGAGCGTTTAGGATATGCTACATGGTAAGCGCATGACACTTATCCCTGATAATGACAAAAATTAGCAATATCATTCATTATGCTTTGTTGAGCGCCCTTTCATGTTTGCCTATTTATCGCTAGAATCACGCTCATAACTCTTAATTAAATAAGATTAGGTAGGCTGATGGTCGAAAAAATTGAACAAGACTTTTTATTTAGGGGATCACTTGCTGATCTCGACCCTGATGTAGCTAATTTAGTGCGCTTAGAAACAGCCCGTCAAGCGCGTACACTAATTATGATTCCGTCAGAAAGCACGATTCCTGAA
>JBAUIA010000451.1:0-2790 GCA_049680565.1 Phototrophicaceae bacterium | reverse complement strand
TTGATAGATGGAAATCGATTGATGTCGCCCAACTCGGATAACAAAGTGGCTATAGTTAAATAATTGCCATAAGCAAAAGACTTCAAAGTAAGTGGTTCATCAAGTTCAAGTCGCGTGCTATAGCCTTCTAAAACAAGATCTGTATAGTGTTTAATTTCACGTTCAATTTCACGAATGCTATTCGCAATCGTCGTGAATTGTTGCATCATGATACGCAACTCAGCTTCTAAACACGCATCATCTAAACCGACTGAGAATTGAGCGGTTTGTTTTAATTGAACCGCAAAGTCTGCACCTTTATTCTGGCGACTGGCTTTCTGGATTAAGGCTGTGAGTTCATCTAGATTGGCTTCTGCCAGTAATTGACGCGAAGGGTAATGAGTGAGAATTGCCATGCTGGTTGCGGTGGTGAGTTTCTTCAATAACGGTTCAATTTCAGGGTAAATCTGGTTAATCACAGCCCGAATACGATTGATCCAGCGACTTTGCTCCTCAACAAAATTTAAACGTAAACGGGTTAAACTTCTTAGTTGGCGCAGAGGTTGGCTGATCGCTTGATCAACAACCCAGTCCGTTACACTGAGTTGTTTTGCCATTGCCTCGGCATCCAGTACATCGGTTTTAGCTTTGCGTCCCAGACCGCGTCGGAACTGGGCAACTTGTGCTGGGTTCATACGCACAATCGCGTAGCCTTGAGCTTGCAAGTGGCGTAACAGCGTTTCACCATAATGCCCGGTGGATTCACAGCCAATAATAAAATCACTTGGGTCACTTGAAAATGAATGAAGGAGTTGATCGAACTGTCTAAACCCAACTTCGTTGACTTTAAAGGTGAGTGATTTGGCAATTTCACCCGTTTTCGTATCAATCAAGCTTGCGGTGTGGGTGAACTTACTGAGATCAATACCAACTGTAAAGCGTGCAGACATGGTCAACTCCTTCTCAATATGACGAAGGTATTTGCCAGAACAGGCTGCTCTCTGCAGTGCCTCAAAAACATGATCCAGATCATCTAGGTTACTCATCAGAGGTCAGATGCAGAGCCAACAGTTAAAACACAGGGATGCTAAGCTCCCATTTTAGAATCAGAGGTCTCTGGTCTTGACAAATACCTTCAGATTCGGTTACAGGTCACTTGACCCGATGACCCTATTATATGTTTTAGAATTTCACGCTCTTCGCGCACAATCTCTAGCTCACGCTTCAGACGCTTGTTTTCGGCTTTAAGGGCTTCGATTTCACTACGCTCCAGTTCATCCGTCTCGCTGTTGACTTGATAACGTAGCTCCCATTTGCGCAGCAATCCATGCGTTAATCCAAGATCCTTTTCAATTTCTGTTTTACTTTTGCCACTTGTTGCTAGTAGATGCAAAGCTTCCTTACGGAATTCTTCGCTATAGGGTGAATTCTTCTTGCGCATCATCTTTTCTCCTTGTGTTTACTATTATCTCAGGAGAAAGATTTTATGTCTATTTTATAGGGTACATACCATAATTTTGAACTGCGTTCAAAGAGACAAATTTTGTGTGCGTAAAATTGGGTGTAGACCAAAACGTTATTTCACAGACAGCGAAATCTACAAAGTGGATGCTTTTAAGGCGTCTGGAAATTGCCTGCGAAAACTGGGTCGCATGAATGGCGATGTGTTCCAGCGCAGATACTTCTATGTCGGGTCACGGCATGGTGTTCATATCTACGAACCCTACAACATCCAGACCAATGCACCTGAAACGAATATCTTCCAACGCCTCATCTGGCAGGAACATCGTAACCCTGCCTTCCTTTCTGAGCGACGGAACTTCGCACATATCGTCACAAATCATCATGAGTACATGGCACTCTTTGCCTGAGAAAGGATTCAAAAGCGGACAAAAACTTTATGGACTATAGGGGACACAAACTAAATAAAAGAAATAGAGATGATGATAGTTGAGCTATATCTCTTGCAAGACTGTCGGGTTAATGGTGATCATTATCGATTTGTGAAAAAGCTACAACCTAATAGTGGTTAGGGATATTGTGCCTATTTTATATCATTGATGTCTGTCAGACCATATCGCAACCCAAGCAGGGCAGCTTGCGTACGGTCAGAAACATCGAGCTTGGAGAACAAGGCACTAATGTAATTGCGGACGGTACCCTCGGATAAGTGAATGTTCTCAGATATTTCGGCATTCGTATAGCCCCGTGAGATCAACTTCAGGATTTCTATCTCACGATCATTGAGTTTTTTCAGCACTTGTGTATCAGGAGCAGGAGTGCGCTGTGTCACCTGATCAAACATCTTGCGAGCGACTTTGGGGTCAATATGTGTTTCACCTGCAACTGTCGAGCGAATGGCATCAAATAGCTTTGTATGTGGGATGTCTTTAAGCAAATAGCCATCTGCACCACTACGTATCGCATCGAATAACCATTCATCGTCACCATAAGTGGTTAAAATCAGGACTTTAATATCAGGAAAACGTTGTTTAATAGCCTCAGTGGCTTTAACGCCATTCATAATAGGCATGTTCAAATCCATCAGCACAATATCAGGCGGATTATCAGCAACTTTCTCAACTGCCATTGCACCATCCGAGGCTGTATCTACGTCAAAATCAGCTTGTGATTCTAAAATCAGTTTAAGACCTTCCGCGATAATATCTTGGTCATCACAAATAAGTATGTTCATCCGATTTTCGCTCCAAATTCACGGTTATTGTCGTGCCTTGCTCTGTATGACTGCTGATGTCTAGATCAGCACCGATTATCTGGGCACGTTCACGCATTCCCTGTATACCGAAATGC
>JBAUIA010000450.1:0-6885 GCA_049680565.1 Phototrophicaceae bacterium | reverse complement strand
ATCAACGATCAGTGAGAGAATAATATGGGTTATGGGTAGTAACTCATATATAAATATCATATTTGTAATTCCATTCATTAATCCCAAATAGAAGGGGGAGAACGTAATTGAGTCGGAATCAAACGATCATACTTATCACAGTTCTAATTATAGTAATTGTCCTAGGTGGCTTACTAGCTGTTACTCAGTTTAGTGATGACACATCAGCCATAGCTACTACTGAAAGTCCAATAGCGACGGAAGTTGTAGTTGCAACTGAGGCAAGCGAAACTGAGCAAGTTGATGTAGTGCCGCAAACTGAGGAAGTTATTCTCGGTTCTGAAGGTGGCTATTCAATTGCCTTCGCACAAGCAGAAATCTACAGTCAAAATGATGCTTTGCTTGATAATGCCACACTCTCATCAGTTGAACGATATAGTCTCATAACAGCATCATTCCTCACTGAGATTGTATCAATCACTATTAACCCAGATGACATCACTCTTATCGATGATTCTGGGAATGAATACCCAGCCATTGAAGATGGCACGCCTCTGAATCCATATGCAATTAACTCGGAACTTACCATTGGTGAAAGTCTTCGGGGTTTTGTTGTCTTTACATTACCCGTGGATGCTATACCAACAACCTTACAATGGTGTCCTGCTGGCAATTGTGATGCACTCATTGAAACTAACGTTACAGTAAACGAATGATAATAGGAGAAATAATTTTGACAATATCTGCCAAAGTGCATTTACGGTTTATTGCACTATTGAGCATTTTGATTGTTCTTTTTGGAGTACAATCCAATTTGCAAACTGTAGAAGCGCAACAAATTAACTTTTCAGCTAGTGGACTAAATGGAGAGAGTAACAATAATCCGACATCACTCCAATTCGGTCCTGATGGACGTTTATACGTATCACAACAAAATGGTCTCATTTATGCGTATAACGTTACTCGCAATGCAGTAGATGATTATCAAGTCACTGCAACTGAAACAATCAATCAAATTGCTAATATTATTAACCATAATGATGATGGTTCTGCCACATCACAAGGTAGTCGCCAAGTTACAGGTATCTTACTGTCGGGTACAGGCACTAATCCAATCCTCTATGTGAGTTCCAGTGATCCACGCATCGGTGCTGGTGGTGGCGGTAACGATAAAGGGCTAGATACTAACTCAGGTATGATCTCTCGCTTAGAATGTGTGGGAGGCATCACGGGACAAGCAGGTTCACTCACTTGCTCTCAATGGGAAAAAGTAGATTTAGTTCGCGGTTTACCACGCTCTGAAGAAAACCATGCTACTAATGGTATGGAAATCGATGAAGCCACTAACACACTTTATTTAGCGGTTGGTGGTCATACGAACGCAGGAGCGCCTTCAAATAATTTTGCATTTACTGTCGAATACACCTACAGTAGTACTATTATTGCTGTAGACCTCGATATGATTGCGACAATGCCAGTTCTGACTGACCCCAATAATGGGTCGCTTTATATTTATGACCTACCCACATTAGATGATCCAACACGCGATAATGTCTTCCCTGATGGTACAGATGCTTCAGAAGACCCTCGCGATGCTAATTATTCTCCATTGGATGTTGGTGATCCCTTTGGTGGGAATGATGGCTTAAATATGGCAAAGATTGATCTGACTGGTCCAGTGAGTATTCATGCCGTTGGCTTCCGTAACCTTTATGATATCGTTTTAACGACAGATGGTCGTATGTATGGTGTTGATAATGGTGCGAATGGTGGTTGGGGTGGTCATCCTGATGGTGAAGCGGATTATGATGCTGAGTATAGCAATAATCCTCAATGTACTAATAATTATCTAAATGGCGAACCCGGCTCCAATGGTGATGGTCAAGGTGGTGATGATCAAGTTAACAATAAGAACGGTCTCCACTACATTCAACCATTACAATCGGGACAATTTAACTACGTTGCAGGACAAGATTACTACTACGGTGGTCATCCTCATGTAATTCTTGCAAATCCCGGTACACCCATGAATCTTGCAATTGATACGTTCCCATACAATCCACAAGGCGGGGGTATCTATACTTATAGTCAAGAAGATGGAAACGGTGGTCCTGATTTAATTGACGATCATAGTGATCCAAATCCAAATGATGGCAATAATGTCAGTATTTGGCGTAATCAAATCTTAGACCCTAGTGCCTCAAATTTTGCATATGAATCTTTACCAGTTGATTGGCCTCCTGTGCCAGTGGGTAGCGAATTCATCGCAGGGTGTGATTTCCGTAATTCAGGTCAAGATGACAATTCTTTAGTTAATTTTGGTCCATCAACAAATGGCATTACAGAGTATACCGCTAGTAATTTTAATGGGGCAATGCAAGGCTACCTGTTGATGGCAGCATACAACGGTAATATTTATCAAGTTGAACTTAGTGCAGATGGTACGCAAGCGCTAAACTGCCCAATACCACAGCAAAATGGTACAAGTACTGTTAGCAACTGTACCGATAGCTTCGCATCAGGTTTTGGTTCATCCCCACTTGATGTAACCGCACAAGGTGATAATGACCCATTTGGCGGGACTGTTTGGGCAGTAACCTATGGTGCGAATTTCATTACTGTATTTGAACCTGCAGATTATGATGGTAATGATCCAATTCTTTGTGAAGGTACATATAGTCTAAGCCTTGATGAAGATGGCGATCTTTATAGTAATGCTGATGAAATTGACGCAGGCTCAAACCCATGTTCGGGTGCAAGCCAACCCATTGATTTTGATGGTTCATTGCAAGCAGGACCCGGTAACAATACTTACAAATTATCTAACTTCAATGATCCAGATGATGATGATGATACCATCCTTGATGTCGATGATGCCTTCAATTTTGATGCGAGTAATGGCACCAGTGCTATTTCGCAATTACCATTACGCCTAGAATTCTTTAACTCTACTAGTTATGGCTACGGTGATCTTGGTCTTACAGGCATGATGACCAACGGAGAAGATGATTACTTCGATCTCATTGATGATAATGGTGACGAGCTTGTTTTTGGTGGTACAGCAGGCATCTACACTGACCCATCAGTATCTGATGGAGATGCGTATCTCGCTGTTAATACACAGCAAAATGGTTTCCAATTCGGTGTTGATGTCGATGCGAATACAGGTCCTTTCACTGTAGAATCACAGATTAATGGTCCATTCTTCGGTAATGATCCGACACCTGATAATTTTGCTTCACAAGGGATTTATATCGGTACAGGTGACCAAGACAATTATGTTAAATTTGTTCTGACAGGTAACGTGACTGGTCAACCAGCAGGCTTCCAAATCTTCCAAGAAAGTGCTGGTATTTCCGCTGGTGGGGCAAGTAACGATCAAAAAATACCCGTTGCAAACATTTTAGATGCAACCGGTATACAGATGTTCTTATCTGTTGATCCTGTAGCAGGAACAGTGCAAGCTAGCTATGCCATTAACGGTGGTGTACGCACCAACGTAGGTGTACCTGTAACGATTGCAGGTAATACCTTAAATGCCGTACGCGGTACATATACCGTTGATAGTCAACCGTCTGCACTTGCTGTTGGTATGATCGCTACATCAACGAATGTTGCTGCAGAATTTGCAGCGAATTGGGATTACTTCGACGTTAGCCAGAACCCATCTGAAACGACTGCTATTGTTTCCGTTAATACAAATGGGATTAATGGAAGTACCTTTGGTAATGGTAGTTTCAACATCGAAAATACATCTACAAATGGCGCGACCATAACCAATGTTGTGATTAATCTTGCTGGTAATGGCGATGTTTTATTACCAGAAGTCGTGTTTGATCCTAATGGCACGGCTGGCGACGGTACAGCAAAAGATTTAACATTCAATAATGGTTCTGATGGTGGTACAGGTTATATAAACCATACTTTCGCAGATGCTTATGAAGGTGGCTTTTATACCCTAGATATTGACTTCAACGATTTCGATCCTACTGAAATTGCAATATTTGGTTTGGATATTGATCCCGTCAGTATCAAAGATGGTGATTCACCCGGACCCTACCAATCAGGTAGCGTAAGTGGTTTGGAACTAACAGGCGCAACTGTTACTGTCACTTTCAGTACAGGCGAAGTATGGATTGTTGATTTATTCCGTACTGTAGGTTCTGATAGTGCTTCAACGGCTATCGTCCGTAATGCTTTGCCATTACCTGTCACGCTTGAATTAGTGGGTAGCGTAGATGGTGATACAGTGTTTACAGCCGATCATACAATCCGTTTGACTGGCGAAGTCGGCAGTGAAGTTCGTTTACTTCATGTTGAATCTGGTTTATTTGTTGCCGATTTGACAGGTTTGTATGAAGGTGTTGGTTATAATATCGACCCATTTGAAGTAAATAGCGTTATCACAATCAATGAATATACAGACTTTATCGGTAATTCATTTGATGCCAATATTGATGTCACTTTAGTTCGGACAGATGTCAATGGCAGTACTGATGATGTTGATCAAACAGGATATAATACTTTTGTTGCTGTTGTCGTTGATAATGATGGTGCAACAAGCCCTGTTTCCAATATCGTCACAGTACAGTACGATCCAACAGCAGCTCCATCAACTATTTATCGCGTCAACACATCAGCTACTACAATCCTTGCAACCGATGGTGGTTTAGATTGGGTGGCAACAGGTGCAGCAGGCGCTCAAACAGGTAATGGTTTTAGTGTAAATACGGGTAGTATATCAACCCAAAATACTGCTGGACGTGATGCAAGCGTGCCAGACTATGCACCACAATCACTCTTCACCCAAGAACGTTATGATGCGCCTGCCGAACCTGAAATGGCATGGGCGTTTGATGTAACGCCCGGTACATATGTCGTGAATTTGTTCATGGGTAATGGTTTCGCAGGTACAAGTGAAATCGGTGAACGTGTATTCGATATTAGTATCGAAGGTCAACTCGTGCAGAATGATCTTGACCTTGTCAGTCAATTTGGGCATCAAGTGGGTGGTATGTTGAGCTACACCGTCACAGTTAGTGACAATAGTCTCGATATTCTATTTGAACACGTTACAGAAAATCCACTTATCAATGCGATTGAAATTTTGACCTATAACTCGAATACAGGCGGAGAAATTCCAATTGCTCTTGATCCGATTACGAATCAAACTAGCAATGAAGGCGACGATATTGGTAATACAGCGTTATTCGTTGTAGCATCTGGTGGTGATGGTAACCTGAGCTATGTAGCAACAGGTTTGCCAGCAGGGATTCAACTTGAACCAACCAATGGGCAATTTTTTGGCACAGTTGTTGAAGATGCTTCATTGAATAGTCCCTATACAGTCACTATAACAGTTGATGATAGTGACGGTGGCTCAGATGATGCTGTTACTACGAGCTTCACATGGGTAGTGCTTGATGACATTGTATTACCAACCGACGAACCACTTATCTGTGTTAATATCGGTGGTCTGGCAGGTACAGCCTTTGGACGCAACTTTGTTGCAGACAATGGTGGTGGCACAACGAGTACCTTCCTGGTTGGCGGCGCAAAATATGGCTCTATTGCTGATGATGTACTTGTCAATATTGTGACCCTCGATGGTACTGATTTGACAGGCTTTGAAGAAGACCTCTATCAGACCGAACGCTATGGTGGCGATATTGAAGCTGGTAATCAAACTGTGATGACACTTATCCTCGGTGATGGTAACTTGGTATCAGTTATACCAAGCGGTTCATTACCAAGTGGCGATTACATCGTTGATTTATACTTTGCAGAAATTTTCCAAAATGTGCAAGCAGGTGGTACACCGGGTGGCGTTGGAGATCGCGTATTTGATATCGTTCTGGAAGGCACACTCATCCGTGATGATTTCGATTTGTTTGCTATTCCAGAACCTGATGCACCACTCACAGCAATTGTCGTAACAGAAGCAGTAACAATCACTGATGGTGCATTGACTGTTGACTTTACAGCAAGTGCGGATAACGCAAAAATCAGTGCAATTTGTATTACACCAGCAGAATCAGAAGCACCTATCATTAGCCCAATTGCTGATGTTGAAAGCGGTGTTGCAGGTCTTTATGATACAGGACGCTTCCTTGTACAAGCAACAGACCCACAAGAGGATGCGATTACCTTTAGTGCACTTGGTTTACCTGCTGGCTTAGATATTAATCCAAGCACAGGTGAAATCTTCGGTACAATTGAAGCATCAGCCCTTACAGGTGGCACAAATAGTGATGGTATTCATGAAGTCACCATCACAGCAACTGATGATAGTGCTGAACTCAATAGCAGTGAGCTAACGTTCAACTTCTCAGTTGTTACTCGCACAATTTCAATTGATAATCTCATTGATGGTGCAACAGTTTCAAGTAGTGGCTTCGCTGTTAATTGGACAAGCACAGGTGGGGCAGTTGATGTTTTTGAACATATCCACGTTTTACTACTAGGTCCATCAGATAATCCTATCTATATTGATGATGGCTTTACCCGTTATGGTAGCCAACCACTCAACGGTAGTGCTAGCTTCCCGAGTGATGTCTCTGGTCCATATCCGACACTCCCCGAAGGTGATTACATCCTCGAGTTGCGTTGGGCATATCCAAGCCATGATGAAATGGACTTAACAGTTGCTTTGCCAACGAGCATTAACATCACAATTGATGATGCAGCAAACTTACCACCAATTGTGACCAATCCGGGCGATCAAACTAATGTTGAAGGTGAGACAGTTAGCTTACCTATCTTCGCAACAGCGCCTGAATTAGGACAAACACTGACTTATGGCGCACAAGGTTTGCCAGATGGTTTGACCATCAATCCTGTGACAGGTCTTATCAGTGGTGTCCTACCAACAGCTACACCAAACGATAACGTAGGTGCATTCATTGA
>JBAUIA010000449.1:0-3723 GCA_049680565.1 Phototrophicaceae bacterium | reverse complement strand
TCCTCATTAAGACTCTAAAACCGAACAATTTCCCGCTGGAAAACACAGACTCGCGTTTCTATGTTAGAGTGATAAATGCGAGTCGCTGTCCTCATTACAGCGGGCTTTTAAGGAGACAGGGGTGGCAGAGACTACATACACATCCCTGTCTACCGCAAAAGCTAATCTTTAGGTTCGGTCAAAAGCGGCTCTAAAGCAGAGCGCTGAGGATAGGCTGTTAATTCCACATAATGAGCAAAATTTTCGATATTGATACGAGGCTCTAAAAGTTCATTTTGAGTATTCGGGGGTTCACAGCCAAAACCACCTCATTTGCAGGTGGTTTTTTCGTTTAATGAGGGTGTAATTATTGATGAATATCCCAACTGATGAACCAAAAGTGAGTACCATCATAACAAATGGAATAATGTAAATTTGCTCTCATATCGTATTTTATGTCAAATAGTAGAATGATTTCACCAAAAAATAACATCATTTTCTTTATAATAGGGCAGAATCATGACTCATCGACTTTAGATAGAAGAGGCAATAACATGGCACGAATTATTGTATTAGGCAGTATCAATATGGATGTGGTGGTCACCGCCGAACGGCATCCGCAAATCGGTGAAACTATCTTCGGTAAAGATGTACATTTTATCGCAGGGGGCAAAGGTGCGAATCAAGCGATTGCTGCCAAGCGCCTCGGTGGTGATGTCATGCTGATAGGTCGCCTTGGTGACGATGCCTTTGGGCAATCATTGCAACAAGTTCTACACTCTGAACACATTGACATCACCCATGTACAGCACCTCCCTGACCATCCAACTGGGACAGCCCTCATTACCGTGAATGCTGAGTCTGATAATACGATTGTGGTGGTATCCGGTGCAAATAAAGCGATACAGTCTGCTGATATTGATGCCATCCAAATAGAATCTGATGATATTGTTGTCTCACAATTTGAGATGCCGCAAGATGTGATTTTTGCGGTTTTCAAAAAAGCACGCGCAGTCGGTGCAAAAACGCTCCTCAATGTTGCACCTGCCGAAGCCATGATTGCAGGCTTAGCCGAGCTAACCACCCACATCATTGTGAATGAAACTGAATTAGCCTTCCTCACAACGAAAACTTTATCAGAGGATAGCGATACGCTGCTTGAGATGATGCACTTATTAGCAGTCAACGCCCAACAAACCATTATCGTGACACTCGGCAAAGCAGGTGTTTTGAGTCTGGTGGGGGATGCGTCGACAAAAATTGATGGACGGATTGTCAATGCCGTTGATACTACAGGCGCAGGTGATTGTTTTGTCGGTGCATTAGCGGTGGCACTCAGTGAAAATCAATCACTCCATAATGCGCTACAATTTGCGAATCAGGCAGCCTCGTTGAGTGTGCAAAAATTAGGGGCGAGTTCCTCAATGCCCTATCGTTCTGATTTGAATAATATGTAGGGGCAATTATCCCCTACAGACATAACTAAAATTAGGCTTCATTATCAGATATAGATGGTTTTGAAAGTTTCTCTTTTTGCTTGTCCTCACGCATCCATTCGATGAAGGCTTGGATACGCTCGAAAACGCCTTCTGGTGGTTCATCATGGGTGATAAAAGCAGGGCGATTGGTCAAGCGACCATAAATATATTGCAAAATAATGCGGATGCTTGCTACCAGTGGTGGTGCGATGATAATCCCGATTAAGCCGCCGAAGCTACCGCCCCAAATGACCGATAAAATCACAATCGCAGGGTGTAATTTAAGATTCTCGCCAACAATGCGTGGTACAAGCACAATTGCTTCTAGTTGCTGCATCACAATCCATACTATCGCAACAATCCCTGCCACAGCGATGGGATTCAAAGCTGTAAATGTGCTTGACCCACCAATAAGTGCAAGTGCAATAGCTGCAACCATCGAAATCGCAGGACCTATATTAGGGATAAATTCCATCGAAAAAGCGACAAAGGCTAAAAATAGTGGATTGGGTAATCCAAGAATCACTGCAAGTAACCACATCGCAGCACCCATGATAACGCCGAGTGTGAAGTTTCCGCGTACGTAGCCATCCCACACACCCCCTAAATCAGAGAGTAATTGTTCAGCATCATCTCGATAACCATCAGGCATAACATGAATCAACCGTTGTGAAATTTCGCTACCACCACCCAACAAGATGGCTAAAATCGTAATGAAGAACAAGCTACTAAACAGTAACCCTAATGCTGATCCCGCAATACTAAAGATTGATCCCACAACGCTACTGGTGACATCGCCACTAATATTGAAAATCTGCATAATCGTATCACGATCAAGATTGAGATTGCGCCCTGTTTCAATCACCCACTCATTGACGGTGTTAAAGCCTTGCTGACGCAGCAGTACACTAATGTAATCCGATAGGGCAATCAGTTCGTCTGTTTCAGGATCACGAATAACAGGAATCGGCTCATAAGGTTCTGTGACCAATTCCACGCTCGAATTATACAAACTCTGGATACTGTTGATGCTCTGTTCAACCAAAGGCGGTACAAGCACAACGATGACCAATAATACAACCACAATGATAAAACCAAATGTCATCAATATTGACCAACCGCGTCGTCCAAATGTGACACGTCGATCAAAGAAATTGGTAATCGGATGTAACAGATAAGCAATCACGGATGTTGCCAGCGCGAACGGAATCACTGACCAAAATAGTACGCCTAATACAACCAATAAAATCGTAAATCCAACACCGACCAATAAGGTCGTTTGATTATCCCATGCAGGGGCTGTTGAATAAACATCTGATGAGTGCTGCGTTGTGTTTTCTTCCATAAATTGTTTGCCTTCGCTTAATGTCACTTAATAACGTCTAGTCTAGCATATTTTTAGGTGCTTGCCCTACGTTGCCCCTCACAGATTATCAAGGCTTAACCTGCTTGCTATAGTCATTCCAGCAAGATATTGATGAATACGTATCAAAGGGGGAAAACGATGCAACAAATCATTCGACAAACAGTACAAGATTTAACGGGCGTACCATCGACAGCGATTATCATTAAGGAACGTCCACGCTTAAGCTATCAGAGTAGTAATCTCTATGATGTGAAATTTGGTGAGTCGCATTGGATTGCAAAAGAGTTTGTCAAAGCCGATGAATTTACCGAGTCGCCCGCCCGTGAATACAACGCACTAAAATTGCTACAACCCTATGACATTGCGCCTGTTCCAATTGCTTTTTTGCCGTACCCTGATTATGAGTATCCTGTGGTGTTATACGAATTTATGGAAGGCGAAATGTGGGATCGTCGCAAACCCTCTGCACAAGAACTCACGACCTTAGCCGATAGTTGGTTGACAACCTATCAAGCGACTCGTGACGGTTTATGGAAATCTCGTCTTTTTGCGGATGATAGCGTACTTAATAATGTCCAACGCTATCAGGTAAATTTTAAATTTTATCAAGAATGGGCAGAAACATATTTCCCAGAAGGGCTTATCCATGCAAAGCGTGCCGATGCCTTATTTGATGAACATGCAGATGTCATTCAAGCCTTGCATGATGCGCCTGTAACGCACTTATTTTCACGGTCTGATCCGCGTTTTGCCAATATCATCGCGCGACCTGATGGGCGTGTTGGTTTTGTCGATTGGGAAGATAGCGGACTGCGCTCACCGATGCGAACCATTGCTGGTTTGTTGTTTCATCCTAATCAAGAAGATTTATTGACATCGCAAGAGTGGCAAGCATTCTTA
>JBAUIA010000448.1:0-8346 GCA_049680565.1 Phototrophicaceae bacterium | reverse complement strand
TCACCTGCACTGAGCAACGTATTAGGATACATCGGTTCAATATCATCAAGCGTATTGGCATGATACCCAATCGTTGCATCAGGGTCTTTGAGAACATGACCTGTCAAGATGCCGATAACAGTTTCATCAGGTTTAATGACACCTAGATCAACCAATTTTTTCGTCCCAGCGAGTGAACAAGCCGATGCAGGTTCACAGCCAATCCCTGCACGGTCAATTAAGGCTTTCGCATCCAAAATTTCTTGGTCAGTCACACTTTCAACCCAGCCATTTGTCCACATCAGTGAGCGTACCGCTTTTTTATAATTGACAGGATTGCCGATTTTGATAGCCGTTGCGCGAGTTTCAGCTTTCATCGGTTCAAAGTCTGTAAATTCATGCTTAAATGCTTCGTACAAAGGGCTTGCACCCTTAGCTTGAATAATCGCTAATCTTGGTATTCTATCAATCAATCCAAGATCATAGAGTTCTTTTAAGGCTTTACCGAATGCCGAACTATTGCCCAAATTACCACCGGGTACAACAATCCAATCAGGCACTTGCCAACCCAATTGTTGAATGGCTTCAATGATAATTGTTTTCTGACCTTCTAAACGGAAAGGGTTGACTGAATTGAGGACATAAATACCGAGCCGTTCACTAGCTTCACGTACCAATTCCAAGTTGCGATCAAAATCAGCATCAATCCGCAAGCAGGTTGCGCCATAGGCTAAGCCTTGTGCCAATTTACCCAATGCAATCGCTTTATTCTGTAGGAATATAATACCTTCTAAGTCCGCTAAAGCAGCGTAAGAAGCGAGTGCTGCTGATGTATTCCCCGTTGATGCACAAGCCACCCGTTGCATCCCCAAAACACGCGCTTGGGTTGTACCGCCTGTCATCCCACGATCTTTAAATGAACCCGTAGGATTTTCGCCTTCATGTTTAAGATATAATTTGCTGACTCCAGCCCACTTTGCAAGTTTCGGCAAGGGATATAGATTGGTATTGCCTTCAGGCTTTGTGACAATTAAGTCATTATCAATGCTCGGATAGACTAATTCTTTGTAGCGCCAAACACCACTGATATACGGATACTCAAAAGTACCTAAGCGTGCATCAAATAATTCACGAGTGATGGTCATATCTGACCAATCATGAAGCACATCAAGTAAACCATCACATTTTTCACAGGTGTAAATCACTTGATTAATTGGGTATTCTTGATGACAGTCCATACATTGTAGGATGCTTTGCATTGGTGTATCCTCTGCGTAGTAAAATAACGAATTCATTAATGATTGTAGGATAGCGAGTTTTCATGGCAAATACCAGAGCAGAGGCGTTTGCGCCTGCAACGGTTGCGAACTTAGGTGTCGGGTTTGATATTTTAGGATTAGCTGTTGAAGGTATTGGCGATACCATCAGCGCGGAATGGCACGATAATGCTATCGGGGCAGTGATCCTCAGTATTGAGGGTGATAAGGGTCGCTTACCAACGGCTGCTGATAAAAATGTAGCAACAATTGCTGCCAATGCTTTATTACAAGACCTCGGTATTGAACGAGGGATTGGATTGCATCTCAAAAAAGGCTTACCTTTATCGAGCGGTTTAGGCAGTAGTGCTGCAAGTTCTGTAGCAGCCGTTGTCGCTGTTAATGCCTTACTGGGCTATCCCTATGAACATCGTCAATTGTTACCCTTTAGCCTCGAAGGGGAAGCTGCCGTAAGCGGTTATCATGCCGATAATGCTGCGCCATGCTTATTTGGTGGCATCACCCTCAGCAATGGTATTGAACTTGACCAAATCCGCCAATTGCCCGTCCCAAAGAATTTGCATATTGCGCTCGTAACCCCTGATGTTGAAGTCCCCACATCAGAAGCACGCGCTGTCTTACCTGCCGAAGTGCCTATCAAAAGTATGATTCGTCATACAGGAGCAGTCGCTGCACTGATTGATGCGCTTTATCGGGATGATGTGCCAGCAATGGCAGATGCAATGGAATTTGATCTAGTTATTGAACCTGCTCGCAAACATCTGATGCCCTACTTAGAAGATGTTCGTACAGCAGCAAAACAAGCAGGGGCATTAGCACTAGTTATTAGTGGCGCAGGACCTACCTTGATCGCAATTTGTGATAACCCTGTCATCGCTGAACAAGTAACTTATGCTATGAAAACAGTCTATGATAATGCTCAAATTAGCTGTGAAATCCGAGCCACAACCGTCCTTAATCAAGGCGCAAATGTGACATCGTTAACCTAGTATCGAATACGGCATTGGCGCATTGTGAAATTCTTGACAATGCCTTATGCGAACCTTATACTAGACCCACTCAAATATTAAAATCTAGTGAAAAGTTTCCTTATGGTAGAACTTGTTAAGAATTTTATCGGCGGAGCGTGGGTTGATTCACAATCAGGCGCAACCTTCGATAGTGTTAACCCTGCAACCGAAGAGGTCGTGGCTACAGTTGCGATGGGTAATAAAAATGATATTGCAGCAGCAGTTGATGCCGCACAAGCAGCATATGATAAATGGCGACTAACCCCTGCGCCTCGTCGTGGTGAAATTCTCTTCCGTGTTGCAGAACTCCTGCGTGAACGTAAAGATGAACTCGCTCAACTGATGACCAAAGAGATGGGGAAAATCATTGCTGAAACGGCTGGCGATGTTCAAGAAGCCATCGACATGGCATATTATATGGGTGGTGAAGGTCGGCGCTTAACAGGCTATACCGCGCCTGTTGAAATGCCTAATAAATTTGGGATGGCATTACGCGATTCTGTCGGTGTTGTTGGTTTAATTACCCCTTGGAATTTCCCTGTAGCAGTCCCTAGTTGGAAAATGCTCCCAGCTTTGATCGCAGGTAATACTGTCGTCTGGAAACCCGGTGAAGATGTACCAGCTTCAGGCGCGATGTTTGCACAAGTGTTTGCCGATGCTGGTTTACCTGATGGTGTCCTCAATGTCGTACATGGTGCAGGCGAAACAGGTAACGCTCTGGTAGAACATCCTGCGGTACGTATTATTTCATTTACAGGCTCAACTGAGACAGGCATCAAAGTTTATACCAAAGCAGCAGCACTTGGTAAAAAAGTGACACTCGAAATGGGCGGTAAAAACGCCATTATCGTACTCGATGATGCCAACCTTGATCTTGCAGTAGATGCCATTACATGGAGTGCCTACGGTACAACTGGACAACGCTGTACAGCAACCAGTCGCTTGATTGTTCAAAGTGGCATTAAACCAAAATTGATGGAACGCCTCATTGAAAAGGCAAAAACAATCAATGTTGGCTACGGTATTGATAGCAATGTCGATATGGGTCCCCTCGTCAACCAAAAAGCACTTGATAAAGTAGCAAGCTACATGGATGTTGCACGCCAAGATGGCGCTGACATCGTGCTAGGCGGTAAACGTGCGGATACAGACAAAGGATTCTTCTTCGAGCCAACCATTTTCGATAATGTAACCGCAGGGATGCGTGTCGAACAAGAAGAAATTTTTGGACCTGTTTTATCTGTCATTGAGGTCGATTCGCTAGAAGAAGCTGTTGCGGTTAACAATGGTACACGGTATGGTTTATCAAGTAGTATCTTCACTGAAAATGTAAACGCTGCATTCCGTGCTATTCGTGATTTATCAACAGGTATTGTTTATATCAATCACGGGACAACGGGTGCCGAAATTCAATTTCCGTTTGGTGGTACACGCGGAACAGGTAACGGCATGCGTGAAGCAGGGCAAGCAGCATTAACATCATTCACAGAATGGAAGTCTGTTTATGTGGATTATAGTGGTCGTTTACAACGCGCTCAGATTGATACTGAAGCGGTCTTAAACGAACAAGAATAAGCCAATCTCATAAGCGAATATGATTGGTTCGTGAAATTACACACAAACTGACTAAAATCTGTTAAGATTAAAGATGGATGCTATGAACAATAAACCATTGTATTGGGATGCTTCTTACGAAATAGTTTTAACGTTGATGGAAGTCTATCCGCAGATTGATTTGAGTGATGTAGGACTTGACCAGTTGAATCGGCTCATTATAGAACTGCCTAATTTTGCTGATGAGCCTGCACTCGTCAATAATGGTATCCTAAATGATATTTTGCGGGAATGGTACGAGGAGAGTACACAATAATGGATCTCAACCTGCAAGAACTGAATACAACACAATATCCAGTTCCAGCCGACTTGCAAAACACGGTTGCTATTACCAGCTTGAGCAAAATCTATAACTGGGGTCGTCGTAATTCGATGTGGCCTATGTTGTTTGGTCTTGCTTGCTGTGCGATTGAAATGATCGCAACCGCATCATCGCGCTTCGATTTTTCGCGCTTTGGTATGGAAGTAATGCGTGCAACACCGCGCCAGTCGGATCTTATGATTGTTTCTGGAACAGTCACAAAAAAGATGGTCGTACCAATTGTACGCCTCTATAACCAAATGCCAGAACCTAAATATGTACTCGCTATGGGTGCATGTGCGAGTGGTGGTGGTCCTTTCAAAGAAGGCTATAACGTTGTATCTGGTATTGATAAATACTTACCAGTCGATGTTTATGTCCCCGGTTGCCCACCAACCCCACAAGCATTGCTCTACGGGATGATCGCCTTACAACGTAAAGTTGATGGTCAATCGCTCAGTGTTGGTGATGATGTGCCTTGGTATGGTGTCGGTCCCAGTGATCCAACACCTGTGCCGATCCTTGGACCTGACATCATTGATCCGCGCCAGATGGATATGATCCGTCGTAAAGCAGAAGCAAGCGCAAAAACAGGCGCAGCTACAATCGAAGTTAGCCGCGAACTCCCTGCGTATCGCTCCCCAACATTAGTAGCAGGAGCAGTAAATGATGGTGCAGCAGTTGCGGAAGCAACCGTCGATGTAGGATCATTACAACGTATCCCCGGTGGTAAAGCCCCTTGGGAAGAAACTGCAGAAATCCGTGAAGCACGCGCTGCAAATGCGCTCAAACGTAAGGCAATTCGCGCCTCACGTCGTGCCCAACAGGAAGGTTAATAATGGTCGCAACTCCAGATATTAATTTAAAAAGTTTAACAATCGAAGAATCAATCGATCACCTTAAAGAAAAATTCCCAAATATTGTCACTGACGATTCACGGGAAGGTTATGCAGGTGTCATGATTGAAACCGAGCAATTGCGTGATGTCGCTCAATATGTCAAAGATAATCTTGGTTTTGATTATTTGTCAGGCGCAACGGCTGTAGACTACCTTGATGAAGGCATTCATACAGAAGATTGTATCGAAATGGTCTACCATGCCTACCGCACCAGTGGTGGTAGTGCGCTTGTGTTCAAAACACAAACAGACCGCGATAATTCAGTCGTACCCTCACTGACACCTGTTTGGATGGGTGCAGATTTCCAAGAGCGCGAAGCATGGGATTTATACGGCGTTAAATTCACCGATCATCCCAACTTGCAACGTATTTTGCTCTGGGAAGGCTTTCATGGGCATCCAATGCGTAAAGATTGGAAAGAAGCCTATTTTGAAGAAGATCTAAAGCCATTCGGAAGTCGTTGGCCAGCAGGGCATGTGCATCGTGCCGAAGAAAAAACAATCTTTGGTAAAAACGTCGCTTATCCTGATGATATTGATCTCGCACGCTTGAGTGATATGTCAGATGATAAGCTATATAAAGGCTTCGGTCTTGGTGTAGATACAGAAGCACTCCATGCCGAACATGGTGGTGTAGCTACCGATCAATTAGTCGTCAATATGGGACCCCATCATCCAAGTACACATGGTGTATTCCGCATGGTTATGACCCTTGATGGCGAACAAATTACAGCCCTTGAGCCTGTAATGGGTTATTTGCATCGTAATCATGAAAAAATTGGTGAGCGCAACACATGGTTACATAACATCCCATTCACAGATCGCCTCGATTATATTTCTAGCATGGGTAATAATCATGGGTATGTATTAGCCGTTGAACAATTACTTGCATTGGGTAAACGCTATACGCCACCTAGTTACCGTGTTGAAGTTATCCGCGTGCTAATGGTCGAATTAACCCGTATTGTGAATCACTTATGGGCGATTGGTTTCTGGCTGAACGATCTTGGTGCATTCTTTACACCTGTTCTGTACTTTGTACAAGAACGTGAACGTATTCTCGATTTCTTTGAAGCAGTTGCTGGTAGCCGTATGATGTGCAACTACATGCGTTTTGGTGGCGTTTTTGCTGATCTTCCTGAACGTATCCGTAGTGTCAATACGCTCATCAATGATCGCATTCGTGACTATAACACAATGGAATTCTTGACCGAGATGATTAATGAACGTATCCCACGTACCATTGAAGAACTCGAAGAATTACTGACAGAAAATGAAATTGTAAAGATTCGCTCCCACGGTGTTGGGTATCTCA
Organism: Phototrophicaceae bacterium; assembly: GCA_049680565.1. Lineage (GTDB taxonomy): Bacteria > Chloroflexota > Anaerolineae > Aggregatilineales > Phototrophicaceae > JAUZRW01. The sequence continues at coordinate 1,952 of JBAUIA010000448.1, read as the reverse complement.
GCCGTGAAGATGCGATTAATTACAGTGCAGCAGGACCTGTATTGCGTGGTAGTGGTGTTCCTTATGATGTGCGCCGTGCTGATCCGTATAGCATCTATCCTGAGCTTGATTTCGATGTTGCTGTACAAGATGCAGGTGATATGTATGCACGCTATCTCGTGCGTGTTCAAGAAATGCACGAAAGTGTGCGCATCTTAAAACAAATTTTGCCACGTCTTGAATACACTCATGGCGAACCTGTTGCTGATAACAACGCTGCTTATGCCGATAAAGTCCCATTAGGTGAAGCCTACGGACGCGTTGAAAACGGTAAGGGCGAACTTGGTTTCTATGTTGTTTCAGCAGGGAACAAACGCTCAACAGGTAACCCTTGGCGGTATCATGTTCGCGCACCAAGTTTCATCAATCTCACCCCACTCGGTAAAATGAGTGAAGGTGGTAAAGTAGCAGATGTTGTTGGTGTTTTAGGTAGTATTGATATTGTGTTGGGTGAAACCGACCGCTAAGTAAACGTAAACTAATGGTGTAAGCAACAATACCTTACGCCATTTACCATTTAGACGAGAGGATATTTATGGCTGGACAAGGCTTCATGAAGGGCATGATGCTCACCCTACGTCATTTTGTGGAATCCTACGTAGAGGATTTTCGGTATGGATTGCGGCGTTATGCACCTGACGTAGATAATTTTCAGGTACGTCAAGGTGTCGAAGCAGAGGGTGTGAAGACAGTGATGTACCCCGAGGAAAAACTCGCAGTGCCAGAACGTTTCCGTTTTGTGCCATTCCTCGTTGTACAAGACCATGATGACGAACTTAATCCGAGCAAAGATTGGTGTACCAGTTGTGGTATTTGCGCCAAAGTTTGCCCACCGCAATGTATCTGGATTGTTCGTAGTGATGATCCCGTAACTGGTAAACCCGTACCAGAACCAGAAGCATTTTTCATTGATATTGATATTTGCATGAACTGCGGTTTCTGTGCAGAATTTTGCCCATTCGATGCGATCAAGATGGATCACGATTACGAATTAGCAAGCTATGACCGTACAACCAATCATGTATTTGATAAACCAAAATTATCAAAAGAATTACGCTACTGGAATCATATTGCACCAACCCGTGCTGAAGAAGAACGCGATGTACGTGGTAGTGCTAATCACAAAAACTTCCAGAAAAGCTGGGTAACTACTAAAGCAGAAGCCCAAGCAGCGCGTGAAGCACAAGGTGATAAACGCGACGAAGTACGCTCCCGTAAAGCGGAAGCACAAGCAGAAGCAAAATCAGATATTGGTGATGGACCATTAAAAATTGGGCAACCCGGTAAAGCGCCTTGGGAAGAATCCCATGAACTCCGTGAAGCACGCGCAGCAGCAGCACTACGCCGTAAAGCGGTTCGTGCATCACGCCGTACTGAACAAAACTAACATCACTTAGACCTTGCACTCTAAAAGCCTGACTACATCAATAGTTAGGCTTTTTTGATACACACCTTAGCTTCCTTTAAGACGAACTTGCTATGCTTTAGCTAATCGAATCGTTTTTATAGAAAGCTCTTAGCCCATGCCTCGCGGTATCAAGAAAGAAAACCTCCCTCAAAAAGTTTGTGAAACTTGTGGTCGCCCTTTTGTATGGCGCAAAAAATGGGCGAATAATTGGGATAGTGTGAAATATTGCAGCACACGCTGTCGTAATAATCGTAATCAAGCACAAAAAGGGCATATAAATGACTGATAACATGCGTCGTGATTTTCAAGATCGCTCAGAATTAATTGATTATCTTAAAGAACAATTTCCCGAAGCCTATGCAGTTGATAGTAATGTCAGCGATGATTTTGTGGGAGGGCGTGCAGCAGCCGAAAAAAGATTAACACAAACACAGACAGGTAGCGCATACCAGCGAACACGCAACTACTTGGATGGGGCAGTGTCTTATTTATCGCCCTATATCCG
>JBAUIA010000447.1:0-3134 GCA_049680565.1 Phototrophicaceae bacterium | reverse complement strand
CTTGTTGCAGGAACAATAATTCAGGCGTTTCGGGCACAGCATCAAGTGGTGTCACAATCGGACGAGCAATGCCATCAGTGACTTCCATTCGTAAATCAGGATCATGCACGAGTGCTTCGTTAGCTTGTTGGTAAGCATCATTGAGTTGTTGTGCCAAATTGTCTAGTTCAGAGTCTGGTTGGGGACTGCGATCAAGAAGTCTACAAACTTGAGGTTTCAAAACTTTCCATTGTTCGAGATTAATGAGGAATTGTCGTGGATCATACCACTGTTCGCTGGGCATGATATAAATATCTCGCTGACGAAGCTGACGCAAGAGTTCCTGTAGAACACAAATTGTGTAAGCATCACGCTGAATGTTGCCATTTTCATCGACAACAAAGGCTTGCCAACTTGATGTAATAACTGCACGTGGGGCATCTTGAAGTGACTTATGTCCTAATTCTAATTGATGTAAAAAGCGAAGTGCTACGAGCGTGGTGTTATCATCTGAGACACTCTGTAAAGGGATCAGATGAAGAAATAATGAAAGAAAACGACGAATTGACCGATAATACTTAATCAGCAGACCACGATAGTTATTGGTTTCAGCATTTTTGACGCGATCAATGCTTGCTATGGATGCTTCAATCTGTTGCTTTTGGAAAAGGCTAAATAATTGAGGGATTGTCACTGATTTATCATCAGGTAGGTCAACAAGAAATTGAGCAAAGTCTCGTAACTGAAATGCTGCTTGATCAAATTCAGCGAGAGATTGCAATCGGTCTTCTTTATGTTTGTATTTGGCACGCGTAACTGACTCATGAAATCCTTGATTCACCATATAGAGAATAAGATCTTGAATGCGAATTTCTAGCATAATCATACCTGCTAAAACAACAGCAGTCTGACGTCTGAGTGTCAGTCGTCTTAACGTTGTTGCTGAAGCAGTCAGGGCATAGTCTGCGAGTGTTTTAAGTCGATTAGGTGATAGATAGGATACATTGACCGTCTGTAATTGATGACTACGGAGCATGTCTAATCGATCCAACATGAAACGAATTTGGGGACTACTGTTATGGGTGGGCATCTGCCGTAGTGTGTCAAACAGGATCGTGTTATTTTCATCTGTAGCGGAAATCAAATATTGTATTTGTTGTTTTTGCTCATGGCTCAGTTGGCGGTTAATTAAATCCCAGCTTCGACGTTCAATACGGTCTCTAGTTTGTGATACTAAGCGTTCAAGGGTCGTTACACCGGGCAACAAAATTTTATGTTCAATCAGCCAAGCTGTTGATAAATCAAAGAGCAGAGATGGGCGTTCAGATCCGATACGGACACGCGTATATAACCAGCGTAGAAATTGGTAAGAGGGTAGAACATCATGAAAAGAGCGATACCCATAAACGTCATTGATATTTGCTTGATGATGCCAGAATGTTCGCGACTGATTGTACGCTTGGATTTCCGCATCCGTCCATTCAAATTGTAATTGCTCACTCAGATAACGATGCACTTCAGCAGGGATAGCTGTCATATCGTCAAGGTAAGTTCCTAAAAAACGAACCGACACGAGTTGGAGAGCAAATCCAATGCGATTGCTTTTCCTGCGACGATTTCTGATTTGAGTAAGATCAAAATCATTCAGGTAGAAATAGCGGCTCAATTGATCCTGATTCGGGCTACCGTTATATTGACCATAAGATTGGTAATGAGCAGGGGAGAGAAATCGGACAGGCATATTTTAATCCTTATTTGTGAGAGTCGCGCTAACTGATGTCATCGTGCTCATCCGTAAGATAAGGATTTTCAAGCCCTTCATTGACACGACTTTTCTCAGCAACATAACGTTGCAACATACGCGGACTGTTCCAGCCACCCATTCTTTGCAAACGGAGTGTATCTACGCCCTGATCATGGAGTGTTGTTGTCCAGTGATGACGTAAATCATGTGCTGAGAGTGTGGGCAATCCTATTTCTTGTCCGAACCGTTTGACGATCATCGAGATATTTGCAGCACTCAGTCCGTTATTGCCTAATTTATCACCCCGCGTCACCCCATATAGTAATTTACCATCGTCATTCTCAGGTACTGGCACATATGTCATGTAGAGGCGTAATAGACTTTGTAACATCGTCGACAATCCCATAGTTTGTATTTTCGCCACCTTGCGTCGATAAAAACGCACTTCCCCTCGTTCTAAATCTACGGCAGACCATTGCAAATCTGCAACCTCGCTGGCGCGTAATCCTAATTGTAATAATAGATTAAATAAAACTGCGTTGCGCAAACCCTTCAGTGTATCAATTTGATGACCATAGAGTAGTGCCTCAAGCAAATCTTTGGGGATACGTGTCGCATCAGCCTTTTTTACAGAAATCTCTTCAAGCTGATCACGACGTGTCACATCACGTCCTTCATCAATATTTGCTGCTGTCTTACCATCGAAACCTGAGATACCTTCAATCTTGGCATAGTCTTCATTCGAGATAATGCCTACCAGCATCGCTTGTTTGGCATAGCTTCGGATGGTATACAAGGCACGGTTGATGCTACTCAGTGCATACCCTTGATATTGCATCCACAAGACAAATGCAGTGACCTCGCCATGTGTGACATAAAACCAGAGTCTGGCATCGACTGTCAATTGATATCCAAAATCAGCAGGGCAGGTGTCGCCTAGCCAGGCATTACCAAAGCGTTGTAAATCTTGTCGATACGCTTTCAGAGTATTTTGTGACTTCTCCAGATTAAAGCGCGCGAAGCGCGTGGCATCTGCTTCATCTTTTAGCTTTTCACTACGATGACTGGCATTTTGGAGCAGGGGGAGTAAATCACTGGTTGTATTTTGAGGCGAAATTTGTTGTTTTTCGGACATGAATTCCTACACCTTATGTTAAATAAGCGTACTTATTTAACATTATTTTACGCCTAAAACACCCTCTTTTACAACCTTCAAAATGCATAGTTTATGGGACTTGAGGACTGGCAGGAGTGGGCTTCAATTTTGTTTGAGCTGTATAAACACCCTACCAGTCAACTCAGATTCTAATTTTTTCAAACATCTAAACTTTGCTTAGATAACGTCAGTTTTGGATAACACAGAGATTGAAATTATGTCATCTTGTAGCCTTATTTGAACAGAAAGTTCTTA
>JBAUIA010000446.1:0-35392 GCA_049680565.1 Phototrophicaceae bacterium | reverse complement strand
GCATCAGACCCCCAGATGTCATCATCGTCTGAATCGTCGCTCGCTGTTGGTGATCCCCAAATATCATCGCTATCGTCGCTCAAACCCCAATCATCTGCGTCATCAGATGCGGATAGCGTATTTTTTGCAGCTTCAATTGCATCATCATCAGCATCTGGTACATCCATATCAGATAACCAATCAGGCAGACCGAGATCATCATTATCATCATCGTCTGTTGGAAAATTATCGAGATTATCCCAATCATTCATAATTTATTCACCATAGCTTCGGTCTTGTCCAATCAAGACGCGCAGTCCTGTCATCAGCGTTGCAATTGCAATGCCTAGTAGGATACCACGCGCACCAGCATTCACTGGAACATTAAAAAGCCAATCCGTTAATTGGCGTACGGGTGTAAACGCTTCTCCGGGTAACGCACCGATTAATACAAGCTCAATCGTTAATACAAAGAGAATCGCTGATGCTGTAATTTTGCGTTTGAGAATACGAAATGCCCCATAAACAAGGGCAAAAAATATAAGCGCTGCTAGCGCACTCTCAATCGGCGTTTGAACTTCTTCTAATAGAAAATCACCAAAGTTCGGGCTAACCACTGGTGCAACCAGTCCAAATAGAAAGGCGACAACAACAACAGCGCTATTTATTTTGGCAGAGATTGTTGTGCCATATAATGTTCGTTGAATATTGACCATCACTAAATTGATAATGCCAATAATCACCGAGAGTGCAAGTGTCACAACCGCCAAGCGGATGAAAAAGCGTGCTAATAAACCTGTCGGTAAACTACCTGATGTTCCGCCAATGACAGGGAAAATACTCGGCACCGAAAATAGGAGATCGCCAAAAATGAGTCCTGCTAGTGTTGTGAGGCTCACCACACTAACAATTGTTGCTGTAATGATGACGATGATACGGGTAATCAAACGATTGGATAGAGCATTATTCATTGATTAACCCCCTAATAAGTTATAAATTGCGAGTACAATAATCGTGATAACAACCAAGCCACGCATGAGGTCAATGGCAAAATTACGTCTTTGTAAGTCGTATCCATCCCCTAAATAACCTGAAGCGGTCAAGATTTCTTCACCGATTAAGGCATCATCTGCCATTGCATAAGCAATTGCTTGTCCATCAAGATGATCGCTGCCTGCAACACTAGGCATATTATGGCGATGTGCTGCATCCAAAATTAAGCTGAGTTCAATGCCGTAGCGTCCTAATAAGACATTGCCACTCAGATTATCATCGGCTTGCATGGTCATCAAGGCTGCTGCAAAGGCTAATGAGCGCCGACCTGTCGGATACCAACGCGCACTAAGTGGTGTCGCGCTAAAAATATTCAAGCCATTGTAACCTCTTGGATGTCCTTCTTGCTCGTAAGCACGCCCCAATGTATCGGTAGCTAGTGCTAGCGTTGCGCCTTCTGTAACTGTGAACAAGGGTGGGGCATCCCCGATAGCAATTTCGCGTGCCATATAATAAATGAACTCGCTACCCATCAAGGCGACCATCGTTGTCTCATCACCAATCGTGGTACTCCCGAGAGAGACATGCACCGAACGATTAGACTCAACACTGGCACCCGCTATCAATAATACCTTATCAAAGGCTTTGATGCGGCGCATTGGTCTACGTTCTGTCAACCGAATGATGACATTGGCGAAGATAGCAACAATAATGATGAAAAATGTCAAAAATTGCGTGTCATTGATTAACGCGCCAAAAACTGTAAAAAGTGACCTTATAAAATCCACGTTGGATTCCCCCTGCGTCGGTGGGTATCAATCGCTAGTTTAATCATTGTATCCTGAATTATGTTTTCGTGTTACAGAACCAATGGGCTATTGTTCATCTAATTGCTTGCGTAAATCATTGATACCATCTGGGCTATCGAGTGTTTTTGCCAAATTGCCTACAAAATCTTGGGCTTCTATCACCGATGATAAGGGCTGAACAACCCATAGAAACTGTGATACCAAAGGTGCAATCGGTTCAAGCACATCTAAAAGTGTGCGAGAAGCATCTTGCCAACCGCGTGCTTTTATCAGACTAACCAATGCTTGTGTATCAGCTTCCTTATTGATGAGCAATCTCGCTTATAGCTACCCGATGATTAACAATTAGAATCATGACTTGTAACACTTGTTTATTGTATGTCGTACAGTATAACATAGCGATACAATCCCCGAAACTAAATCAGCCTTAATTTATCGCTTATATGAGGGTGGAATACAGTTCTTAGATCGTTTGCTTTTTGCTGCAATGCGTACTGAAAAATATGCCTGCTGATAAATTTAATTGTCTTTCGTTCTTTCATATGCTGCATTCTATTTTTTAATTTTGCCAATAAATAAACTCTCAAATGCCACTTAACTCTAAGATACAAGGGGCGTTGCTCTGTCTGCGCCTGCCTAAAATCCATTCCCTACAATTTTTTGGACTAATCGAATCTCACTAATTCAGTGAGGTGCTATTTATGTGGAAAGTGATGATACAGAGGGCTTGCTCTTTGCATAACACGCTTTATGTGAATTAGACTGTCCAAAAATCAGCAAAAGAACAAGTCTTAATCCTAGCTTTCAGCGATCAGTTAGTCAGCTTTTTCTGGCAATGTATCGCAATTAGAAAAAGAATCGAGTAACGTAGGCGTATCTCTTAATTTTCTTTGTGTTCTTCGTGTCTTCGTGGCGAAAAATCATTTTAGAATATACTTTTTAGCATACTTCATTTCACATATCACGCATCATCTAAAGCATAAGTAGCCTTTGATAGATGTCACCACTGACTACAGCCATAGCATTTGATAGAATTAACTTTATATCTGTCTTAAAAATTAGTGGGATACCCCATCTATGGATTCTAAATATAAATTTGACTATGACTATCATCGAGAAACCCTCGTTGCAATTTTACGAGAAGTTCTTGCTGTACCGAATCGCATGAGTGGCGATCAACTGAGTGCAATTTTGCGTCGTTATCCGCGTATTGATGATCGCTCTATGCACAGTCGCACCCAACTCGTACAAGCCTATCGTTTATTTGCAGGTCAAGATGGCTTACCCGAATATGATGAAAACCAGATGTTCAAATTACGCCGTAAACCGATGCGGACAATCAGTGGCGTAACACCTGTCACCGTTTTGACAAAGCCTTTCCCTTGCCCCGGTGAGTGTATCTTCTGCCCCAATGATGTACGGATGCCAAAGAGCTACTTATCCGATGAACCGGGCGCACAACGTGCTGAACAAAATAGCTTCGATCCCTATCTACAGACCTATACTCGTCTGCAAACGTATTACAACATGGGGCATCCAACCGATAAAATCGAAGTGATTGTCTTAGGTGGTACGTGGTCATTTTATCCTGAAACCTTCCAGATTTGGTTCATCAAACGTATTTTCGATGCCTTGCATGATTTCGGAAATGATGTTGATGGTCGCCAAGTTGTTTGGGATGCACTCAAAACAGGATCACAATTTCATCCTGATAACAACCTCACCAATGTGACCATTCAAGGGGTAGAATTTCAGCAAACCTATAATCAAGCTGTGCAAAACGTTTATAAAGAAGAGATGCGACGCTCTAAAGACTTGGTCAATAACATTGCAGCAGGGGTGGTTGAACGCTCACCTATTGATGAATACGCCACATGGGAAGAACTCGAAGCAGCACACCTCTATAATGAAACGGCGGTTTGCCGTGTTGTAGGCTTAGTCGTAGAAACACGTCCCGATCATATTGATGCTGCTGAAGTTTTGCGGATTCGGCGCTTAGGTTGCACCAAAGTTCAAATTGGCTTCCAGAGCCTCAATGATGATGTGCTGGCAGCGAATCGGCGCGGACACCGTGTTGCAGCAACACGCCGTGCTGTTCACTTATTGCGCCAAGCGGGTTTTAAGATTCATGCTCATTGGATGCCGAACCTCTATGGTAGTAATCCTGAACTGGATATTGCTGATTATCGTAAAATGTTTGAAGACCCTGATTTCCGACCTGATGAACTCAAGGTGTATCCCTGCTCATTAATTGAAAGTGCCGAGTTGATGCAATATTATCAACGCGGTGACTGGACACCCTACACCCATGACGAATTACTCTCGGTCTTGATGGCAACCTTCAAAGAAACCCCTGAATATTGCCGTTTAACCCGTGTAATTCGTGATATTCCAAGTACCGATATTGTTGAAGGCAATCAACTGACGAATTTCCGCCAAATTGTGGCACAAGAACTCGAAAAACGTGGCGAAGCCTCTCATGATATTCGTGCGCGTGAGATTCGCTACACACAAGTCAAACAGACAGAACTACATCTCGATGAACTATGGTATAACGCCAATATTGGTGACGAGGTATTTTTGCAATACATCACAGAAGATCGTCAAATTGCTGGCTTCTTGCGCTTATCCTTACCGTATGCAGATGAACCAGTAATTCATCCTGAACTGGAAAAATCAGCAATGATCCGCGAAATTCATGTCTATGGACAATCCCTCGGTATCGGTGACGATCAATCAGGCATGGCACAACACAGTGGGTTAGGCAAGCAACTCATCGAACGTGCGATTGAATTAGCCTCAGAGCGCGGTTATGAGCAACTCGCTGTCATTAGCGCCATCGGCACACGCGAGTATTATCGTAAGCGTGGCTTCCATGATAAAGAACTCTATCAATTTTATGATCTGTAAGCGTAAATAGCGCTATGCAATGAGGAGGCATCAGCGCATGCCTCCGCTATAATGTCATTCTGCTACCTGTTAAAAACTTGTAAAGTGGCGTAACCGTAGGTTGCAAAAGCCCTACCCCTGACGCACAATTTAAGATGAAATAAACTCAATTGACCCAAGGAATTTAGCATGTTTTCGGACGGTAACGGACGACTCCTCGTGCGAGGTGTTTTATTTTTTATCATCATCGGTACATTGCCATTTTATATGATTGGCTTCTACGTGTTAGCAACAGGCAATGGTAATACTGATGAAACCAATATTGAACAAACCGCTTCAGTAACACCCATCGGTGCAGATTTAACAGCGTCTCCGACACCGACGGTGACAGCAACCAGTAACGTAACACCGACGCAAATTGATCCCTTACAACCGACAGCATTCCAATTTATACCACCAACGCGTGTTCCAACGACGATACCGACACTCGTACCGACCTTTACACCTATCCCGACCAACACACCGCTACCGACTGCTGTTGGTGATCGTGATGGTGACGGCGTGCGTGATAATGTCGATAGTTGCCCTGACCAAGCAGGCACACAAGCCAATGGCTGTCCTGTACCAGACCGTGATGGCGATGGTATCCCTGATAGCACTGACGCGTGTCCAGATCGTTCAGGCTTTGCTGATCTCAATGGTTGCCCTGCCGATAGTGATGGTGACGGTATCCTTGATGATCGTGACCAATGTCCAAACCAAGCAGGGATTCCACTGCTTAATGGCTGCCCTGATACCGATACCGATGGCGATGGCGTTATGAATACGGTGGATGCTTGCCCGAATGTTGCAGGCACAGGCTCAGATGGTTGCCCAGTTGATACCGATGGCGATGGTGTGGCTGACCCTAATGATCTATGTCCTAATCAATCAGGTGATCCTGCAAATGATGGTTGCCCAATTGATAGTGACGGCGATGGTGTGGCAGATGGCGCGGATAATTGCCCAAATGTCGCAGGTGATCCTACCAATGCAGGTTGCCCACTTGATACTGATGCCGATAATGATAGCGTCTTTGATTCAGTGGATGCTTGCCCAAATACCGCAGGGGCAGGGGCAGATGGTTGTCCAATTGATACCGATAACGATACCGTCTTTAACCTGCAAGATAATTGCCCGAACACCGCAGGTGATCCTACCAATGCAGGTTGCCCTCTGCCAGAAGGCACAGAAGAAGCCTAGATTGAATATTGGAATATAGCTGCTATACAGGAAGCAGATAGGAAACTATCTGCTTTTTTGTTGGGTGCGGTATAATAAGGATGCTATCTAATTGAGTATTGATTACACAGTAAAAAGGTGAGGGTGTATGACGCGCAAGACATGGCGGAATATTTTTATCGGAATCATCATGTTAACGATTCCTTGTTATCTCTTTGGGATTTTTATCTATTATTCCAACGATGTAGGCGCAAGTAGCACGGCAACACCTGCTAATCCAAGCCGTACACCGATTAATGTCACGGTGCTTGCTCTAACAGATCCTTCGTTAATTGTGACAGATATTGTCCCAACGACGATTCCAACCGCGACACCACTGACCCTAAACTTGACACCTATCATCCCCACATTCTCCAATGTTGTCGATACACCAATACCATTTTTCACCGCCACAACGATCCCAACTCGCTTTGTAACACGTACATCAACACCGATTCCACAAGTCACAAATACGCCGATTCCTATTGCGACAACTGTACCAACCGCAACCGAGCCACAACCGATATTATTGCCACCAACAAACACACCATCTTCCTAGAAATGCCAACATGAGTCCATTCTATCTGGTTTATTAGGGATGGACTTATGTGAGATTTAACTCCATCTCATAAAACCTTACAGTGTTAATTACAGGCTAATCTCCCTCTAGGATTTTACTTAACAATCCTAACTATCATTTAAATTGTATCTTTATTGTATGTAATGTAAAAACATATTTAGGAGTTTTGTAAATGAAACGTTTCTTAGGTTTATTGGTAGCTTTACTCTTGGTTGTTGTGCCAACATTCGCACAAGACGATGAAGTCCCAACCATTGCTGAAATCGTGATTGCTTCAAGCGAAGCAGAAACACCAGAATTCACAACCTTGTTGGCAGCCGTTCTCGCAGCAGATGCTTCAATCGTAGAAGCACTCTCCAATCCAGAAGCAGAATTAACCGTATTTGCACCAACTGATGCAGCATTCGCAGCATTAGCAGAAGCACTCGGTGAAGAAGCATTCAATGAAATCCTCACCGAAGAAGGTACACCACGTTTGAACGAAATCTTGCTTTATCATGTTCTCGGTGCAGTTGTAACATCAGGTGATGTTGTTGCTGGCTTAGAAGGTGCAGAAGCAGGCGAAATGGGTGAAGTGAGCTTCCCTGCTGTAACACTCAGTGGTCAAGCATTTGATGTAGCAGGTACAGTTGATTCAGAAGGTGCAATCGACCTCGAAGCTGGTATTACTGTTGCAGAAGCAAATCTCGTTCTCGAAATGATCGACATTGAAGCATCAAACGGCGTTATCCACGTTATTGACGCAGTCATCGTTCCAGAACTCACCACCATCGCTGATGTTGTTGTATCACTCGCAACCGCAGAAGAAGGCGCAGAATTCACAACACTCTTGACTGCTGTACAAGCAGCCGACCCAGCAGTATTGGAATTACTCGCAGACCCAACAGCAGAATTAACTGTATTTGCACCAACCGACGCAGCATTCGCAGCAGTTGAAGGTTTAGCTGACATCGTTGCAGATACTGAATTACTCACACAAATTTTACAATACCATGTATTCGCAGGTACAGTTTATAGCTTCCAACTCGCTGACCTCGTAGACGACATGGGTACAGTTGTAATCGAAATGGCTGACGGTTCAGAAGCAACAATCACCGTATCAGACATGGGCGTAATGATTAACGAAGCAAACGTTGTTCTCGAACTCGTAGACATCGAAACAGCTAATGGCGTAATCCACGTCATTGACGCAGTCATCGTTCCACCAATGGAATAATGCGGATATAGCATTAACAGTCTAAACAGTCAGAAAGTCCTTGCCTTTGGGTGAGGGCTTTTTGATTCAACAAACTCTTACGATGAATAATCTATTGAAATTGGTTGAAAGCCAAATAGTCTCTCATTTTTATCTCTGCTATTCGGTTGGATGACTTTACGATATAAGGATTGTAGAGAAGCGCAATGGCGCGTCCAATAAAATCAACCAAAACTAATACACGATGGTATTATGACAGTACCCTCAGACAGTGGTACAATTCAGTCAAAATTGATACGACAATTACTGCAAGGATTGATCTATTTGTTTGATTTAAAAGAACATCTGCGCTCGTTAGTAGATGCCCACGCCCCATCAGGGCATGAAGCCCCCGTCCGCGAGATTGTCCGTGAAAGTTGGGCAAACCTCGTCGATGAATACGATCAAGATAAACTCGGTAGCCTCATCGGCATCAAAAAAGCCACAAATCCACTCGCTAAACCGCGTAAAATCATGCTTGCTGCTCATATGGATGAAATCGGCTTAATGGTACGCGATATTGTCGATGGCTTTATCTATGTGCATCGCATTACAGGGGTTGATAACCGTATCATGTTATCGCAACCTGTTGTTGTGCATGGACGCAAAGCGCTCAAGGGTGTTGTTGCCAGTAAACCACCCCACTTATTGATGGCATCTGAGCGTAAAAATTATCCCTCATTCGACCAACTGGTGATTGATGTCGGCTTACCAGCATCGGAAGTAGAACAACTCGTCCGTATTGGTGATTTGATTACGCCTGATACCCCGATGATTGATCTCACTGATAATCTCGTTGCAGGTAAAGCAATGGATGACCGCGCGTGTGTTGCTGCCGTCACCTATGCCCTACACGAATTGCAATCCATGACGCATAGTTGGGATGTTTACGCCACAGCAACCGTTCAAGAAGAAAGTGGTCTCATTGGTGCAAGAACGGCTGCCAGCCATATCCAACCTGATATTGCAATTGCCCTTGATGTTGGCTTTGCTGAACAACCCGGTATTAGCAATGATGATGCCATCCAAATTGGCGATGGTCCTGCTGTTGCCCTCGGTGCGAATATTCATCCGCAATTGTTCGATAAAATCATTGATGTTGCCAAACAATATGAAATCAAATATCAGATAGAAGCTGCTCCTGCTGCGACAGGTACAGATGCTTGGGCAATCCAAGTCGCACAAGATGGCATCCCAACCGCATTGCTCAGTTTACCTTTACGCAATATGCACAGCCCTGTCGAAACCTGCGATTTACGCGATATTAAACGCACAGGACGCTTACTCGCACAATTCATTGCCTCACTCGATGATGATTTTATGCAAGCCATTCAATGGGAAGAATTAACTGCTCTCAATAACGACTAGGAGAATCTGATGGATCCAGAATTTTTAGCTTTAATTGACACACTCCATAATAGCCCTGATGCCAGCGAACGGATGCAAGCAGCACGCGCTTTAGGGAATTATGTCGATGATTTCAGTGACGAAGAATACGAAATGGCAAAATCAGCCCTCAATAAAGCCATGACCGATAATAATCCGCTTGTACTCACGGCAGCGATGGGGTCAATGACCAAGTTTAATCGTATGATTGGCACGGATGACGTTTTCCTACATGGGGACGATCAAGATGATATTCTGCCAGCCGAAAAGGCTGTTTGCTCCGTCTGTGGTCGCCCCGAAGCACTCATCGCTGATGGTGGTTGTGAACGCGCTGATTGCCCCTATAAGTAAATAGAAAGTCTAAATTTCTTTGTGTCTTTGTGCCTCATATGCTAAATAGCGAACAGGTTCAAAAACAATGACGTGGTGATGATAAATAGCTTCATTTTATCTATCACATCACTAACAACTAAAAACTAATCACTAAAAAAACTAAGGACAATCAATGCTCTTAGAACAACTATCAAATGCAATCGGTGTCTCTGGTGAAGAAGATGCTGTGCGGAAAATTATTTTAGATGCGATTAAAGACCATGTCACCGACATTCATATTGATGCGATAGGCAATCTAACCGCCATCAAAAAGGGTACAGGCAAGAGCAATCTCAAGGTGATGATTGCTGCCCATATGGATGAAATCGGCTTGATGATTACAGGTCATGATAGCAGTGGCATGTTACGCTTTACCAATGTAGGGGGCATACCAGCCCGCATTATGCCGAGCTTGCGCCTCAAAGTTGGCAAAGAGCAATTACAAGGGGTCGTCTTATGGACACCTATTCATAAAAATCGTGACCAAAGTGTAAAACAACTCAAAGATTTACGCATTGATATTGGCGCGACCAGTAAAAGTTCAGCCGAAGGTAAAGCCAAACTCGGTACACGCGCCACATTCGATACAACTTACGCTGAAATCAATGATGTGAT
Source organism: Phototrophicaceae bacterium (assembly GCA_049680565.1). Taxonomy (GTDB): domain Bacteria; phylum Chloroflexota; class Anaerolineae; order Aggregatilineales; family Phototrophicaceae; genus JAUZRW01. The sequence continues at coordinate 25,275 of JBAUIA010000446.1, read as the reverse complement.
GGTGCGTGGTAAAGCCTTTGATGACCGTGTCGGCTGTGCTTTATTGATTGATATTCTACAAGCTGATGCTTACGATGTGGATGTCATTGCTGCCTTTACGGTGCAAGAAGAAATTGGCTTACGGGGCGCACAAGTGGCTGCCCAACGCCTTAAACCCGATGTTGCGATTGTGCTTGAAGGCACAACGGCTAACGATGTCCCCAATCCAGAAGCAGATTTTGATGAGCCGACGTATCCAGTCAATCCTGCCTGTAAAGTCGGTTTTGGACCCGTTCTCACAGTGATGGATCGCAGCATGATAACCGCTCCGCATTTACTCGCTCATGTGCGCCAAGTCGCTGAGGCTAATGGGATTCCCTATCAGCTAAAAACAGCTTTAGGAGGTGGCACAGATGCAGGACGTATCCACACCAGCAATTCAGGTGTACCATCCATCGTAATTAGTATGCCCTGTCGCTACATTCATAGTCCGATAGCGTTCTTGAGCAAAGAAGATTATGGACATGATCTATCATTAGTACAAGCCGTCCTGAACAACCTTACAATGGATGCTATCCGTTTTAGTTAGGGATTATCGTATGACCTTTAAGACCGTTTTTGTCGTTATCAATCCAGCATCGGGCAATAATGAGCCGATTTTAAATACACTCAATGATGTCTTTCAGCAGCATGATGTTACTTGGCAGGTCGGCATTACATTTGCGGATGGCGATGGTGCAAAATATGCCAAACAAGCAGTTGCCGATGGGTATGACCTCGTGATGGCATACGGCGGTGATGGCACAGTGCTAGATGTTGCGATTGGTCTCATGGGAACAAGCACGCCCTTAGCTATTCTAGCAGGAGGTACAGCCAATGCGATGGCTTCCGAAATGGGCGTATCGGATCAATTGGAGAAAGCGGTCAGATTGCCATTTGCTGATGATAGCATGTTGCGTGCCGTTGATATAGGACAAGTGAATGATACCTATTTCTTGTTACGCATTGGCACAGGCATGATTGCTACGTTTAGCGAATCAGTCACCCGTGATCTAAAAAATCAATATGGCGTAGCTGCGTATTTCTTAGGGGGCATTAAAGCCTTACAAAACCCACAAACAGTGACCTATAAGCTCAATATTGATGGCGAAGCAATCGAAACAACAGGAACAGCTTGTTTGATTACCAATGGCAATGAACTCGGTGTCCTTAATCTTAAATTATCGCCAAAAGTTGATATTAGCGATGGTTTGCTGGATGTCTTTATCATCAATAATGATGTGCAGAGTATCATCGGTATGGTCAGTACAATCGCACAAATAGATAACGATGCGCTCAAATTGCAACATTGGCAAGGGCGTAACATCACCATTGATACCGAACCTGCACAATCCATCTATGGCGATGGCGAAACAGTTGCCTTTACAGAAACACCGTGCGAAATTCATCTTCATCCGCAAGCCATACACATTGTGACATCAGGCAAAAAAGGCAAAAAATAAGATGGCAAAATCAATTACAGAGATCATCCAAGATTATCGCAATCAGGGCGATCATACAGGCTGGTTTGAGGTTGTATATGCTAATGCCCAAGCCAATGACACTGCACCACCTTGGGCTAGCTTATCCGCCAATAGAGAATTTGTGGCATGGGCAGAAAAAACAACGCTCAATGGGACAGGACGTAATGCAATCGTTGTTGGTTGTGGCTTGGGTGATGATGCTCAATACCTTGCAACATTAGGTTTTCAAGTAACTGCTTTTGATGTATCGCCAACTGCGATTGAAATTTGCCAAAAACGCTTCCCTGATACTGATGTGACGTATCAACAAGCCGATTTATTCGCTTTACCTGATGATTGGCAAGCCTCATTTGATTTTGTGTTTGAAAATCGCACCATCCAAGCCTTACCAACCACATTAGAGCAACAATCCAAAACAGCGATTGCTAATCTCGTTGCCGAAAATGGACAATTGGTAATTCTTTGTCATGGACGGGAGTCTCACGAACCCAAACGAGGGATTCCTTGGGCATTATCACGCCAAGATCTCGCATTTTTCACCTCAGAAATGCATATGACAGAGCAAGTTTTTGAAGAATATACCGATGACAATTTTCATCGTTTTTTAGTGCTATATCAAAAATAACCGAACAATTTAGGAGCATATTATTGTGTTTGAACTCGTCAAAAAATTAACAGAAGCATGGGGACCTTCAGGATATGAACACCAAGTCCGTGCGCTGATTCAAGCAGAAGTCGCTGATTTAGCTGATGAAATCTATACCGATGGCATTGGTAATCTCATTTGCCGTATCGGTGAAAAAGGGCAAGGCAAAAAAGTGATGATTGCAGCCCATATGGATGAAATCGGTGTGATGGCAACCTATGCCGAACCCCATAGCAAATATCTACGATTCAGCAATATCGGCGGATTACTCTATACCTCCCTACATGGTAATCGTGTTAAATTTGAAGATGGCACAATCGGCGTAATTGCTGTCCATGATTCATTTGGTAAAGGACGTTCATCTGCGAATAGCACCGATGATTTCTATATTGATGTCCAAGATGAAAGTGGTGAACTCACGATTGCAGAAGGCAGTCCCGCAGGATTTTGGCGTGAAACCCAACAACGTGGTAATCGTGTCATTGCAAAATCACTGGATGATCGTATAGGCTGTGTTGTTGCCATTGAAGCCATGCGAAAAGTCAAAGCGCTTGGTACATCCAACGAACTTTACTTTGCATTCACTACCCAAGAAGAAGTGGGTCTACGTGGTGCAAAAGCAGCAGCCTATGGCATCAATCCAGATGTCGGCATTGCACTAGATGTGACTGCAACAGGTGATGAAATTCAGGGGCGTAAGATGGCTGTCAAACTCGGTGGTGGCGCAGCAATCAAAGTGATTGATACCAGCTTGATCGTGCCTAAACCTATTGTTGATTGGATGGTTGCGCGTGCTGAAGCTGATAATATTGACCATCAACTGGAATTATTAACAGGCGGTGGCACAGATGCAGGGGCAATCCAAAATACCCATTCAGGTGTGCCAAGTGGCTGTATCAGTATCCCAACACGCTTTTTACATACGACCAGTGAAACCGTTGATTTAAGCGATGTACAAGCCTGTATTGATCTACTCTCAGGTTTATTAGCAAACGATATTGACCTTTAAACGCTCAAAAAAAATGGGAGGGTAATCCCTCCCAAATGATGATTAAAGCGTTGTCGCAGGAACAGTGATGGCTTGTCCACCTGCATTGACATAATAATGCGGTAACCAGCCCACCCCAAAGACCATCACATGAATGTCTTTCTTAAAGGGTGTAATCGTATACTCTTGCAGACCATTCGCAATCTGACCCCATTTGTTATTCACTTCATTGAGCTTTTGTTCGTATTCTTGCTCTAATTGCAGCATTTCGCGCTCAATTTCGTTGATAACTTCTTGGCTTTCGCTAATATCTTCTTCTGTCTGGCGTTTATAGCGTGTTGCACGGCTCATGCGCGATAGTGTGTAGTTGGTGCGCCCTTGGAATAAACTCAGCACAGCTTCACCTGTCGTATAAAGTTGTTCACGCTGACGATCTCTAATTTCGGATTGTTCCGCCGTGAGTTCCCGTTCTTTTTTACGCAAACGGTCTTCCAGCTTATCCATCAACCCACCATAACGATCTGATAATTTATCAATCTCAACATCGCGTTCTTCGCGTGCGCGTTGATAAACTTGCGCTTGGAATTGGCTCAAATCACCATCAGGATGCCCGTATAGCTTAAATTGCGGATGATGCGGAATAATCAACTTCGCTGTGGTATACAAGAAGTCAACCAATTCTTTTTCTAAGGCTTTGAGGCGACTGTCATCTTGCAAACCTAATGGCAATTCTTGATAAATCGGTGTACCTGCTGCTTCACGGCTCAGTTGGCGTGTATCAAAGACAGGCGCTTGGTATTCTTCCCAATGGATGAGACCGCGAGCTTCTAAATCAGGAATATGGAAACCATAATCGCGTGATGTAAAGATTTCAGCTTTTTTCTCTTGATAACGTACAGCCGTTTGTGCCAATAAAACAGGCTTATAAGCAATCACAGCTTGCCCCGATGTCGGTAGGCGTTGCCCTGTTTTTTGTTCATACGCTGCGAAGGCTTGCTGACTTGTCATAATGGTCGGCAAGAAAAATTCTTGTGTATTCGATGAAACAGGTGGTTTATTCTGTACAAAGTCACCCGGTAAGCGTTGATTTTGTGCAGCACTACCTTGGGTATTGAAAGCGCCTGTATCACCCATATTGGCAGGTGGCATCCCTTGTGTGCCAAAGCCTTGTTGCGGTGGTTGACCATAACCAGCTTGTTGCCCATAGCCTTGACCATATTGGGGTGGTGCATTCTGAGCGCCGAATCCCGGTGGTGGCGGTGGGGTTTGTGGATTGAATCTCGGTGGCGGTGGTGGTGTTGTTTGTCCCCCAAATGCTGGTGGTGGCGGTGCGCCGAATCCACTGGCTTGATGAGGTTGTGTCCAGCCTTGATTAAAGCCTTGTTGGGGTGGTTGATTATAGCCACCTTGTGGCGGATAAGTCCCTTGCTGTGGTTGCCCGTACCCTTGCTGACCATAGCCACCTTGTGGTGGATAACCGCCTTGTTGGGGTTGTTGCCCCACATAATATTGTTGTGCCATCCGTGCCATCAGTTGTTGCTTTTGTGCTTGCATCAACCAACCAATTTGGGTGCGTGTCATCGGACCTGCCAGATAACTCATTGCCCAACGGGTGTGCATCAAGATGGGACCGCCTGTGTTGTGAACATTCCGCATCAAAAAGACACGCGGTTGCACATCAGAGATTAATTGCTCAACATCAGCAAGATTCATCTCTTCATCGGCACTTGCCATTGATTTAAGACCTGCCATGACCTTATCACGATCATTTTCGGATGACAATCGCCCGATAAACCATGTCCCTGCGTTCGATAAACCTTTGTAATCCAAATCACCCGGATTTTGTGTCGCTAAGATCAAGCCAACACCAAAGGCACGCGCTTGCTTAATCAGACGCAAAAGTGGTTCTTTAGTCGGTGGATTTTTGGGATAAGGTGGGAACAATCCGAACATTTCATCAATATACAAAATGGCACGCAAACTAGGTGTGCCTGATAAGGTTCGCATCCAACCAATCATTGTTTCTAAGATTAGCGTGGTAATAAACATACGCTCTTGGTCATTGAGGTGAGCGGTATAAAAAATGCTCACTTTTGGACGACCATTGGGTTGATACAATAAACTTTGAATATCAAGCGGTTGCCCTTTTAACCATGATTGGAAGGTAGGGGCAGCGATAATATTGTTGAGTTCCATCGAGAGCTTATAACGCTTTTTCTCATTGATGGCTTGGTCAAGCGGAAATACGCCGAGTTTTTCAAAGGTTGGTTGCTGAATTTGCAACACAATATCTTCAAGTGTCAGGTCTTTACCTGCACGCCAGTTGCTTTCAACAATATTCGATAGCAGCACATGCTCTACATCTTTTACAGGTTGATATTTCATCCCTGCTAATGCAAATAAGGCATTAACAATCCCCGTAATCCGTTCGCGCACGGTTTCTTCTTGACCTTGCCAATTAAAACGCGGTGCGCGTAACGATGCTAAGATGCTAATCGGTAAACCAGCATCGCTACCGGGAGTATAGATACTCAGTTCAGCAGCGCCTTTGAGCCAACGCACACGGTCTTTGACAATACCCCATTGAGCAAGTCCATCCTGCCATGTTTGGGCAATATCCGCAGAGTATGTGTTAAGATCCATACCTGCCCGACGTGCATCATCTTGATGGATGAAGGGTTGGAAATCTTCGGAACGCATTTCTGGGAATGTCAGCGCGAGATTCGTAATATCGCCTTTTGGATCAATGATGATCGCTGGAATATTATCGAGGATGGCTTCTTCGAGCATCGTCACACAAAGACCCGTTTTACCACTGCCTGTCATCCCCACCACAACAGCATGGGTTGTCAGATCGCGCGAGTCATAATAGACCACATCCTCACCGAGTTTACTTGTTTGATTATTAAACGTGCGCCCTAAATAAAAGTTAGTAGGGGCTTCAATAAATGCCATTTGTTTTGCTCCTCTAGGACAAGTTCGAGGGAATACGATAGTATGTTCTATAGCATAAAATAGTATAGCACATTTCGCATCATTGAGTAAAAAAGTTAGGTTAGAATTTATAATTTAGCTATATTTCGTTATCCAAAAATCGCGCAAAGACTTATGAATCATGCTACATTATTAGCTAAGATGAAAAATGAGAAATTTAAGGAGTCATCATATGGCTGATGTAAAGCGTTATCAAGTGATTGACGGACCATTAAGTATTCGCACAACTGCTAATGGTAATCGTACAGGGAAAAGCATCGCACAAGGCGAGCAAATTACAGTGACGGGCGAGCCTGTAACCGCAGGCGATTACATTTGGGTACAACACGATACAGGCTGGTCAGCTATCTCAACCGCCGATCAAACTGACCTATATATGCTAGATATTAGTGACCGTGATCCCAATGCACCGCGTATTTTCCGCGTTTGGTCGAGTGTCCTCAGTGTGCGTGATGCCGCTAATGGTAAGCGTTTATCAACACGCCTCTATAGGGGGAATGAACTCAACATTGACCCTCATTCGCGCACAGAAGCAGGGGGCTATATATGGTGGCAGCATGATAAAGGTTGGTCGGCTGAACGCAACGGTATCGGTAATCAGATTTATCTCAAAGAAATTTTCGATACACCTGAGACACTCCCAATTGCTGAAGAAGAAAAGTGGAAAGTGCCTGATACATGGAAAGGGATTTTTGGCTTACAAGTGGCATCCAATGGTGTAAAAGTACGCAACCGTCCTAGCGTTGATCCGCGTGTGATGATTATTCGTTATCTTAGCCGAGGGGCGGTTCTGAATTGTAATATGGATACACTTATCGAAGCGGAAGGCTATTTTTGGGTGCGTCATGATTTAGGATGGTCAGCCATTTGTAGCTCTAATGCTCAAGTGAGCTTCTTAGGTGAACCCGGTACAATTCCCGGGCTGATAGCCATTGGTGCTGATGGACCTGCTGCTGAAGATTTACCCGGCTACCGTCAAATGATTACACAGTTACCCGTTCGATTAGATGATATTCAATGGTTTCAGTATTTTGGTAATAATATGTTTGCCATGCGAAATGGCAAAAGCTATGGTTATGATCGCTATTCACAAGGGGTACATGGTGGCTTAGATTTTGGTAATAGTCGCTCACCGAAGCCTATTTATGCAGGGGTCGAAGCCGAATTTGTCAAAATTGAATATCCGAGCCGTAATAACACACGCATCTACCTCAAGAAAGATGATTATATTTTTATCTATCAGCATATCACCAGCCCGCGCCAATTTAATAAAGGCGATAAAGTGATGCCCGATACTCAATTAGGTCTCATTGAACATCATAGTATTAATAATGGTTGGGATCATTTACATTTTGAAGTGCGCTTCATGAAATCGTGGATTATCAATCCTTTATTACTCTTTACCGAAGACATTTATAATCAATTGATTGGTAATTTTAATCCAGAAAAAGCCAATACCAGTTATAAGCGTGATTTTCCAAAATCAATTAATAACTTTTTTTATCATACGGATACATGGCATAAATGGGTTACACCACTTGACCAACCGATGATTAAACTTGCAGGAGAATTGATAGGTCCACGCGGTGAACTTGATAAAGCTGATTGGTGAGCTTATTCTCGATACCTTTGGGAGTGTATCTGTGTAGGAGAGCGTCTCGTGCGCTTTCACATCAAGATAAGCATTAAAACTCACTTATCTTGGCTATTTTACCCCTATCCTCCCGTCCCCATACACCTCGTGCCTCGGTTGTTGGGAAAGGAAGCTGGTGAAGTCCCCTCTCCACCCATGAGCGCAGCGAATGACGTGGGGAGGCGGATTTAGGGGAGGGGTTTCGGTAAAACAACTATATCTTGATTCCTAAAATTCTTGCGCGCTCTCGATAATAAGCGCGAAAATTAAATTGGGCGTGTACTAATCAAGCTGATTTAACGCTACATCACTCAAATTAAGTTGGGGTACAAGTGTATTTACGCACATATGGACTGGGCAGGATAAGGCATACTGCCCAGAAAATAAGAGGATGGTATCATCCTCAAAACGGCGGGCGACGCTGCCACCACGCTCCCAAAAACGGATCATTGGCTCTGATAAATACTGATAATCGTCGTGTGATATATGCGGTGTCATAATACATAGCATCAATCCCAGTACAATATCACGATCCCCACGTTTTAATTGCTGACGACTTGCAAAATCCCATAATTGATATTTGATGCTTGGTTGTAACATAATCGCACAAGGCATCATCCCAAAATGTAAGGTTAAATCAATATGATGTGCCATTGTATAGGATACGACACGTCGGCGATATTCATTAAATAGCACTTGTGTTGAGTTCAAACGGTTTTGATTGTGACTGATATATTGCCACTCAATTTTGCCGAGGCGATCAAATAAACTTTGAATCTGTTGCTGATGTCTGCCCGTCATATAATAAGTTGTCATAAGGTCATAATTTCTCTAAAGTAATCTTACACATTACTTTAATTAACGCTGATGATGTATTATTCGTTCCCAATTGCTCTAAAATCCTAAATCAAGTGCCTCGACTTCTCGAATTTCGAGTGTAATAACGTCGCCATTTTCTACTTCACCATAAGCATATTGGTTACTTTCCCAAATTGGACCCGGATTGATAACTTGCGTATTACCAATGCGTTCAATGCCGATACTGCTGTGCATATGCCCTGTAAAGCAAATCAGTGGTTGCACACGCTCAATAAAATCGCGGACAGATTTGCTACCTGCATGTTTATCACTACCAGACGGTATATCTAATGTGCCATAGGGTGGTTGATGGCACACCATGATTTTTGGCATCTCATCAGGCGCATTGCGAATACTATCATTGAGGAAACCTGCGAGTTCGTCCTCACTAAACACATAAGACCCATAAAAAGGTAATGCCCCACCACAACCAATAATCGCTAAATCATCCACGAATACATGCTTACGATGAATGCTGATGTGTTCACGCGCCAACCACATATTCATCTGAGCCGTATCCATATTGCCACACACAGCATAAATTTGTTCGTTATAATTGCTAATCATATCAAGGATGGTATGTAGATTCTCGACATTACCATTGGTCATATCACCGGGGAGCAGCACAACATCCACATCTGCAAGCACATGCCGAATGGTCTTGAGGGCAGTTGATTTATCATGAATATCTGGAAAGGCTACAAAACTGGTCATAAATGCTCCTATTTTTATGTCTAGCGTAATAGAAATTAAGTTTTCTGACAATGTGCTTCCACAAGCAATAATATGGCGTGCTGATTCTGCCATACCGTGCTATAGTGTGGACAATTTGAACGAGATTTTTGGTTTTTATCATGCCGATTGATATTCAAGATAGAATTGCCAATTTACGCCTCAAGATTGCAGCGCAAGAAAAAGAAATCATCTTGCTTGAGCATGAATGCCAAGCGATTGCGTCCGATTTGGCAGATTTTGAAGACCGCTATAATCGTTTGATTAAACCCTTATCCGATCAAATTGATGCTGCAAAATCAGCACTCGATAAAATGCGCGATCTTTTGTTTCAGCAACAAGCAGGCGATGACCGCCAAACAATCGAAGACTTATGGCGTGATACACCTTCGTCAGCTTCAGAGCGTTATATTCCACCACATGAACGGGATTTTGCAATTCCAGAGCCGATTGAACCCGCGCCAAAAGCTGCTGAACCCAAGAGCATCAAAAAACTTTATCGGCAACTTGCACGCCAATATCATCCTGATTTAGCAACGGATGAAGCAGACCGCGAACGCCGTACAAAAATTATGTCCTTGATTAACAATGCCTATCAAGAAGGTGATTTAGAGGCGTTAAAAACACTCAACGAAGCGACTTCTGAGCAAAAAACAACCGTCGTTGATAGTCAAATGCCCCTAGATGTCATGCGATTACGATCACTTCAACAACAGTATCATGATCTCGCTGTACAAATTCGTGATTTAAAAGAAAAACGCCATAATTTGCTCTATGGACATATGATGGAACTCAAGCTCGAAGAATCCATCGCAAAATCACACGGCGAAAATTTACTAGAATCGCTTGCTGATGACCTCCAAACCGAATATTGGCGACATATCCAAGAACTCGATGTCCTGCGCCAGCAAGTGCGTTAATTAATCTTGTGGATACATCTGAATCCGCGCACCCGGTACTTTCTTGGCGAGGCGCTCCATCCCCAGTCGTACATTATCGACAATCTCAGCTTTATCCAATGTCAGCAATTGGCGATCTTCCATCAAAACGTGACCATCACAAATCACCGTTTGTACATCCGATGCACGCGCACTATAAACCAGATTCGCTCCGATATTGTGTACAGGTTGATGATGTAAGCCACTCAAGTCAATCAAGGTAATATCCGCTAATTTACCAGCTTCTAAAACACCGAGATCATCATCTAAGCCCACTACTTTAGCACTTTCCCGTGTTGCAATCGTAAGCGTTTCATGGAGTGGCATCGCTTCCGAGCGTCCATTACGTTCTTTTTGTGTCATTGCCATCAACCGCATAGATTCCAGAATATCCATTGTATTATTGCTGACTGCACCATCGGTTGCTAACCCAACAGCGATACCACGCTGACGTAATTCTGTGACAGGAGCGAATCCCATTGCCAGTTTGAGATAGGTTTTTGGAGCATGAGCAACGCCTGTATTATAGCTGGCTAATAAATCGAGATCAGCTTCCGTTGCGCCACACAGATGCGCCAAAATCGTTTTTGAATTGAGGATACCTGTTTTTTCTAAAACTTGGATCGGTGTTAAACCATGTTCCGCAAGGCTTGCTGCGGTTTGTTCGGCATTTTCTGCGGCATGAATATGAATGCCTGTACCGAGTGCCTCAGCTTTAGCAACCACTTTTCGTAGGAAATCCATATCACACGTATAGGGTGCATGAGGTGCCATAATCGTGGTGATGCGTCCATTAGCTGTGCCATGATAATCACGCACAAAATCACCTGTTTTTTCAATGGCTTCATCACCTTGGCTACCAAACATCGCCCAACCGAGCACTGCGCGTGTGCCTGCTTTTTCGACGGCTGCTGCTGCTTGATCCATATGCCAATAATGGTCGGCAACAGTTGTGATACCGCCCTCAATCATTTCTGCAATACCGAGCATCATCCCCCAATAGACATCATCAGGCGTTAAATTGGCTTCAAGTTGCCACATCTCATTGAACCAATCCACAATATTGACATCTTCGGCTAATCCGCGAAAAATCACCATCGGCACATGAGCATGTGTATTGATGAGACTAGGCATCGCTAACATGCCACGCCCATTGATGACGCGCTCAAAATGTGAGTCATCGACCCCTGTTGCCTGAATCGCGTCAATCCGATTGTTTTTAACCAGTATATCTTGCGCTTCGAGCGTCGTTACGGTTGTATCGCTGATTTGCAAAATACGGACATTTTTGATGAGTAAGGTTGACATAAAATATGATCCTTATGAGCTATGTAGTTATCAGCAAAGGATAACGTGAATATGATGTCACGTAAACAAAAAGAGGACACTATTTGTATAGCATCCTCTCGTGTTGATTAAATTAATGCTACTAATTTAACGGGCTGTACCATCAGCATTGAGAATGGGCACAAAGACGTTACCTGTATTACGAATAGCAACATTATTAGCATTCATCCAACCTTGAACAGTTGAACCATCCACACATTGCGCTTCAATCCAGAGCCATGATGTATCGCTATTGCGTCCGAGCAATGGATAATTATCAGCAGCAGCAACTTGGCAAATCACTTGCCCTGATGCCGTTAAGTTATTATAGAGTGGGTTGCCTGTATAGCCAATATAAACCGTTGCTGGTGCAAGTTCGCCGACTGTTTGTACGATTGGAACATCGGTCAAATCGCCACGTCCATCAACGAGGTCTCCCCAAATCCAGCCACGAATATCGCCAGCTTGCACAAACCACCATAAACGATCACCCGTTGCGCCATTATCACCTAAGACAACCAGATAATCACTATTATTGACAATCGCAATGCGCGAGCATGTCGGTTGATCGCATGAGCGTAAATTTGCATTCAATACATTGACGACCAAGTAGCCTGATTGTGTTTCTGCAACACCGGGTAGATTATTAGGTTGTGGTAAGGTTGTATTGATCGGTGCAGCAGGTGAGCGATCAATTTGTGCGAAGGTACTCGCGGTTGAATCGCATGTTAAACGCACACGACCAATCGTAATGGTGGTTACGCCATTACTTTCATTGATGACACCCGCAGGGACAACCATCACATCATCTGCATCTTGAAATTCTACAACCAGTTCAGCAAATTCTCGGGCAGTTGGGAAAACACTTTGCCCAGGGCAAATCACCAGTATATCAGGCAATTCAATCGTAATAATATCTGAGCTATCTTGTGCCATGACAACACTTGTACTGAGTGCCATGAGTGCCACAAGGAAAAGCACGAATAGTCGTCTCATATAATCTTCCCCTTTGAAGTAAAGTTATTAGATTTTTCTATTGTAACGCCAAAATACATTTTACACCCTTGATACACACTAGAAATTCTATGCAGACTACGGCAGGATTAAGGGATTATAACCTTACAATTTCGTTGGGATAACCAAAAATGAACGATCTACTAGCTGAATTCATGTACTACGTCGACAAAGGGGCTTTGACAGAAGAACGACTTAAACGTGTGATTGAAACAGCATCACGTCGGCAAAGTGGCTTAATGATGCTGATGGAAGATGTGCATAATCCACATAATTTGATGGCAATTGCCCGCAGTTGTGATGCCTTTGGTGTACAAGATATTGGGTTTATTGCGGATAATGAAGCGGCATTTAATCCACATGAAATCGGTAATGTCACCTCTGCGAGCGCATCCAAGTGGCTAGATTATCGTATGTTTGAAAATGGCACAGTCGATGCCCTGACAACCCTCAAGCAAGAAGGCTATCATATTATGGCAACATGGGTAAACCCTGATGCTAAGAGCATCTATGAGATTGATTTTGCTGCCTACGACAAACTCGTTCTGATGGTGGGTAATGAACATGCAGGGATTAGCCAAACGGCTGTTGACCATGCAGATTCGTATATGTACATTCCGATGCAAGGCATGATTGAAAGTTTTAATGTTTCGGTAGCTGCTGCCCTCAGCTTATTTGAAGTCAGTCGCCAACGCCGCGAAAGCCCAAAAGATTTCTCATTGTCAGAGGAAGCCTTACACGCTTTAGTATCCGATTTTGTCGTGCGGGCGATTAAACCCAAGTACTACCGTCGCCTCAAAGGTAAAGAATGATGTATAATTTATGAAAGAAGAAATTTTAGCTTTTAAACCATCTCAATCTGCTCAAGATCGTGCTGATTATTTGACTGAACAAAATAAAGCCGATACGTTGACAAGTGAAGAGAAATTAGAACTAGAGCAACTGATGGAATTTGATTCATTGGTATCTGTGCTAAAAGCAAAAGCACATCAATCTTTAAAATCTTAATGGCACGTATCTCAAAGTGCATACGGATAGAAAACAGAATGGCTAAAGTTCTTAAACCTCATTGAACATTTATACTTACACATACCGCACGCTACCGATTTTCTGATACAATTAAGCAATGATGTTCAGTAATAATTTGGATAGCAGGAGGCAAAATGCTCAATCAACTGATGGTGCATACTTTACAGAATACCTTGCTACGATGTTGTTAATCGTAGCGGAGTTTTCATGACGAAAGATTTCCTCCGCTAATGTCCTCTATAGCTTGATTTGTAGTCAATGCTTCGCTGAAACTATAATCGTGTTCAACTAATCAATAATCATAAAACCAAAAAGGAAAAAACCGCTATGGCACTAGCGATATTCAATGTATTAGGGCGCAAAAAACAAGAGTTTGTGCCGATTCAAGACGGTCAAATTAAAATGTATGTCTGTGGTCCTACCGTACAGGATTACATGCACCTCGGACATGCTAAGAGTTACGTCAGTTTTGATGTGATTCGTCGATTTCTGACTTATAGTGGCTTCAATGTACGCTATGTGCAAAACATCACAGATGTTGGACATATGCAAGTAACAGGCGAAGACAAAATCGAACAAAAGGCGCGTCAATTACAAGCTGAACCCATGCAAGTGGTTGAACTGTATATGCGTTATTTCTTTGAAGATATGGATCGCTTGGGTGTCTTACGCCCTGATATTGCGCCACGCGCCAGTGGTCATATCCCTGAGCAAATCGAGATGATCGAAGAACTCATCGAAAAAGGACATGCTTATAATGTTGATGGCAATGTCTATTTTGATGTCACCACAGCCGAAGATTACGGCAAACTCAGTAATCGGCGTTTAGAAGATCAACAAGAAGGCTCGCGTGAAGATGTGCGTGGCGAAAAGCGTAATGCTGCCGATTTTGCACTCTGGAAACGCGCCGATGATGGACACATCCAACAATGGCAAAGCCCTTGGGGAGTCGGTTATCCCGGCTGGCATATTGAATGCTCGGCAATGGCGAAAAAATATCTGGGTGCAACCTTCGATATTCATGGGGGTGGTGTTGATAATATCTATCCACATAATGAAAACGAAATTGTCCAAAGCGAATGTGCAAATGATGTTGATTTTGCAAATTATTGGATGCTTGTTGGGAGTTTGACAATTGATGGTGTTAAAATGTCAAAATCACTCTTTAACTTCGTGACAATTCGTGACGCACTGGAAAACTACCGCCCAGAAGTCTTGCGCCTATTTGCAATCAGCGCTCATTACAGCAGCCCCGTTGATTATAGTGAAGAATCAATGGGTGCTTTGAAATCAGGTTGGGAACGGCTCTATGGTGCAGTTCGTCTGACCCGTCAAATGATGGCAAATGCGCCTGAAGGTGATGCAGGTAATGCGTTCCTCGCACGCCTTGAGCAAGCTAAAACAGCTTTCATTGAGCGCATGAATGATGACTTCAACACCCCACAAGCGATTGCTGTCTTGCAAGAACTCACACGCGATGTCAACACCTTGCTTAATAGTGATGAAGAAGTCGGATTGAATATACTGACTGCCATCAATGATCTGTATAACGAACTCGGTGGTGATATTCTTGGGATTATCCCTGCCAGCGATGCAGGCAATAGTGCCGATGAAGAACGTGAATCTGGCTTAATCCAACTCTTGATTGAAATGCGTGCCAATGCTCGTATCAATAAAGATTACGCAGAATCAGACCGTATTCGAGATGAATTAGCCAATTTAGGCGTGATTCTTGAAGATCGTGCCGATGGTACTGTCTGGAAAGTACAGTAACTTTCTCTATAACACCTCTAATTCATACCAGAAGCGCGTGTTTCGTCTATACGATCACGCGCTTCTTGGTTATTCTAGGGGACTAAACAAAATAAACAGACAGATTGAGGAACAATGTCAGAATTTATCTACGGATTATGGCCAATTATCGAAAGCCTCCGCGCAGGTCGTCGTAACTTTGAAAAGCTCGTTTTATCCGATACCTTGGAAGAAAAAGGACTCGTTGCAGAAATTGTGAATCTTGCGCGTGAAAAGAATGTTGATGTATCGCGTGTGCAACGGCGTATCCTCGATGATGTGAGTGATGGTAGCAATCATCAAGGTATGGCATTACGCACCGATGGCTATCCGTACTCCGATGTGAGTGATTTACTAAATCGCGCAAAAGAGCGCAATGAAAAACCTTTTATACTCATTTTAGATTTGCTCAAAGACCCCCAAAATGTTGGCTCATTGATGCGTGTAGCAGATGCAGTAGGCGTTCATGGGATCATCTTACAAGATCGTCGTCAGGTGAGTATCACGCCCTCAGTTGTCGCCTCATCATCAGGCGCAGTTGAGCATTTGCTGGTGGCACAAGTGACCAATCTCGTCAATGCGATGAAAGAACTCAAAGAAAATGATGTCTGGATTGTAGGGATGGATGTTGCCCCCAATATGCCAGCGCTCGATAAACAAGATTTGAATATGGCATTGGGTTTAGTAATGGGTAGCGAAGGCGAAGGGATGCGGCGTTTAGTGCGTGATACCTGCGATTTCTTAGTGACATTACCCATGCGCGGACAAGTCGGTAGCTTGAATGTAGCAACGGCTGGCAGCATTGCGCTCTATGCAGCATGGCAAGCACGCGGTTGGGATGGTTGGTCGAATTAATTAGGCGCACTCGATGACAATGACTGACACGCGCTATAACCTATTGATGCTCAGTGGTGATTCGTCTATAGCACGGGGCATTGATGGGGCATTTTATCAAATGTTAGGACGCTTTTCGCAGTATTGGGGACGCATTGATATTTTAACGCCATCTGCGCCTGATGCGATGCCACAAATTATCCATGATAATGTGCATGTTCATCCTGCAAACCAGCACCGAGCCTTGCAACCGCTTTTTATTCAGCGCACAGGCAATGCGCTACTAAGTGAACGTCCCTATCATTTGCTGGTCAGCCATGATTTCGGATTTTTCTATAATGGCATCGGCGCATATGCTTTATTACGCCAGCATGATTTGCCACTCGTGAGTGAAATCCACCACATTGAAGGCTATCCGATTGCGATAACACGCCGTGAAAAATTATGGCGCTATGCTGCTCAGAAATATATACCATTTATCGCTAAACAAAGCGCACAATTCCGCGTTGTCAATCAAGACGTGGCTTCGCAATTACGTGCTTTAGGTGTTGCTGCGGATGTGATTCATGTTTTGCATTCATTGTATTTGGATTTGGAGCAATATCGTCCACAAACGACAGAAAAACAAGTTGATGTACTGTTCGTTGGACGATTAGCATCTAACAAAGGCATCATGCTCTTGCTAGAAGCTATCCGAATGGCTAAACAGACCCATCCCAACATCAGTTTAGCCATTCGCGGTGATGGTGAACTCAAGCAGCAGATTATATCGTTTATTGAGCAACATCAGTTACAGGCGAATGTTCAATTTTTACCGCGTGTCAGTGATAGTTCGCAAATGCCAACATTATATCGTCAAGCACGGATGCTAGTTTGTGCTTCTACTGTAGAAGGCAATCCGCGTGTGACGATTGAATCAATGGCATGTGGCACACCGGTGATTTCTACACGCGTTGGCATTATGCCTGATGTGATCGAGCAGGGTCAAAATGGCTTGTTGGTGGATTGGGATAGCGAGCAAATCGCATCAGCAATCCTGCAATTATTGGATGATACCGTACAATATCAAGCGATTGCACAAGCAGGGCAACAATCTGTGCAAAAATTTGATGCCGATATAACGATTCGTGACTATGCTCTAGCGTATCATGCCATTATCGAACAATATTCATTAAAGAGTGAGTAATAATTATCATGATGTATAACGTCATTGGTACAATAGGTGTTGCAATCATCCTGACGACTTATTTTTTGCTACAGACCAATCGTATTCATGCCAATGAACTACCGTATTCTGTTCTAAATTTTTTCGGCGCAAGTATGATTCTGATTTCGCTAATATATGATTTCAATTTCCCGTCATTTGTTGTGGAAGTCGCATGGGTACTCATTAGTGTGATGGGGATGATTCGTTGGTGGCTCAAGCAAAATAAAACGCCACAATCATAGAGCATTAACATAGATCTGCTATGATCTATGCTATAAAACAGAAACAAACGAGGAGGATCATGTCTGATAAATTTTTAATTGTGGGATTAGGAAATCCGGGACGTGAGTATGCTCAAACCAAGCATAACGCAGGATTCTGGGTGATTGATGCAATTGCTCGTCGCCACAATTTGACCAACTTTAATAGTGAACGCAAAGCCCTAGTGGCAAGTGGTCGTATTAATGGGCAAAATGTCATTTTAGCGAAACCACAAACGTATATGAATCTCAGTGGTGAATCTGTCCGTGCGCTAGTTGATTTCTACAAGGTCGACATCAATAACATCATTGTCATTTATGATGATCTCGATTTGCCATTTGGTGTTTTACGTTTGCGGAATACAGGCGGACACGGTGGACAAAATGGGGTGCGGAATATTATCTTGCATTTAGGCACAAAAGATTTCTCACGGGTACGCTATGGCATTGGTCGTCCAAAAGGCAAGATGCAAGCACGCGATTATGTGCTACAAAAATTCAGTAGTGATGACCATATCACCGCCCAAAAATTGATTGATACAGCCGTTAATGCTGTTGAATTATGGCTACAAGAAGGCATTGGTCTTGCGATGTCACGCTATAACGGCGATGTGAGCGAAAACGGCACAAAAGGCAAGGATGATAATACAAATACGAAAGAGCAACTCAAGCTAGCACAACGCGCCCATGAACTGAATCCTAATGAGCCTAAGCCACTGCGTGAACTGGCAAAACTCCATAAGCAATTGCGTAATTTGGATGAAGCCGCACGCGCTCATCTGACATTGGCAGAAGTCTATAAGCGACAAGGCAAACCCAAGCAAATGTTATCGGAATGGGAAGTCGCGGTTCGGGTACGCCCTGCACTCATTGATGTGCGCGAAGAATTGGCAATTACCTATGAAGAACAAGGTAATATCAAACGGGCTGTGCATACATGGTTAGCATCCGCAGATTACCATGAAAAACAAGGCGATATGGATGAAGCCCTCGCTGCGACAGAAGAAGCCCTTCGCCTGAACCCTGACCATCCAAAAGCACTTGATTACCTTGCAAAGTATCAGAAGAAACTGACATCATAACACCGAAAATTTTGGGCAGGGTACATACCATGCCCAAAAAATTTCTTATGACTTCTAAGCTGTTGCTCACTGTTGTAAACTATACTATCCCATCTACAAAATTAGATAACTAACGGAATATACGACTTATGCACCTGATCGGTTTGACTGATTTGCTGCGTCATGATGACTCCTTTCGTGCAACACTTGCACGATTACAGAATGGCGACTCGCTTGACTGGAATATTATCCGTGCTGCACGCCCTTATGTTTTGGCAACCCTTGCTGATGCATGGAACGCACCTATTGTTGTCCTCACGAGTACAGGACGACAAGCCTATAACATTGCCGAACAACTCCCTGTCTGGTTGGAAGATACCGCGCGTATTTATCGCTTTGCAGAACCCACACCGATGTTTTATGATCGCTTGCCTTGGGATAAGACCGTCATTCAAGATCGTATTGATACCTTGCAAGCCTTACTCTATGCCGATGAAGGTGGCACGCAACCGATTGTCATTACTTCCGCACGCGCATTGATGCAACGTACCATGCCTGTCAATCAGTTTCGTAAAAATAGTACCCTACTGAAAGTTGGGCAACGCTATCAACTCAATGCCTTGATTACACAATGGGTTAACCTCGGCTATGAATCAGTAACAATGGTTGTTGAACACGGCACATTTTCACGACGGGGTGGTATTCTTGATATTTTTCCGACAGCAGCACAATATCCCATTCGTATCGAATTTTTCGATGATGAATTGGATACGCTACGCATTTTTGATCCATCCACACAACGCACAATTGAATCGCTAAAACAAGCTGTTATCGTTCCAGCGCGTGAAGTTCTGCCTGATGCAATGCCTAAATTAGCACGCCATCTGCAAGAATGGTTTGTAGACCATGCTGCAAGTGATGATGTGAGTACGCTCCAGCAAGATTATGATGCCATGCTCAATGGACAAAGTTTTGCCTATATGGAACATTATCTGCCGTATATTTATGATAATCCCAATAGTCTACTCGATTATGCTTCAGCCGATACCTTGCTTGTCATTGATGATTTAGTTGATCTCGAAAATACGATTACCAATCTTCAAGTGGAAGCTGCTAATAATCGTGAGAATAATATCAAGACACGCCAATTACCCGATGATTATCCCTTGCCTTATGTCGATTGGGATACAATTACGAGTGATATTCAGCAAGGTACAACGCTGAATTTAACCAATTTAGCAGATGGAAAACGTTTATTTGTACCTAATGATCGCTTTGGTGGACAATTGCGCCCAACCATGCGTCATATCCGTGAACAGCGTGATTTAGGACGGCGTTTAGTGGTTGTCACGCAGCAAGTTGACCGCATGGAAAATATTTGGTACGAACAAGATGCTTCCTCCTATGTACCAAAAGCAAAAGAAGTCCTACAAATTCCTGCTGCGGGCGAGATAGTTTTCGTACAAGGTGAACTCAGTAGTGGCTTTGTCCTGCAAGCGAGTGATGGCACACTTGAAGTCTTGACCGATAGTGAAATTTTTGGCTGGCAACGCCCTGAACCACGTCGGCGTAAATCAAATAAAACAGCGCTCAAGAAATTACCAGAATCGGATTATGGCGATTGGAACAATGGTGATTATGTCGTCCATGTTGATTATGGTATTGGGCGTTTCCAAGGGTTAAAAACACGCACCGTTGAAGGTAATGAGCGTGAATATCTACTGGTTGAATATGCTGAAAATGGTTTGTTATTTGTCCCCATTCATCAATCAGACCGTCTAACACGTTATGTTGGGTCGGATGATGTGCCACCGAGAATGAATAAGATCGGTAAGCAAGATGTGTGGATGCGAACCAAAGAGAAAGCACGCAAAAATGCAGTAGAAGAAGCGCGTGAATTACTTGCTATTTATGCCAATCGTGCGACTGCAAGCGGATATGCCTACGCCCCTGATTCATCATGGCAACGCGAACTGGAAGCCTCATTCCCATATGTTGAAACTGAGGATCAATTGCATGTTATCCGCGAGATTAAATCGGACATGGAATCACACATGCCGATGGATCGCTTAGTCTGTGGGGATGTTGGCTATGGTAAAACAGAAGTTGCGCTGCGTGCTGCCTTCAAAGCGGTGACAGATGGCAAGCAAGTCGCTATTTTAGTACCAACAACCGTACTAGCCAATCAGCACTATAATACATTTATCACCCGTATGGCAGAATTTCCCATCAAAGTAGAAATGCTCAGTCGTTTTCGTACCAAAGGCGAAATGAGCCGAGCCACAACCGACATCGCCAATGGCAAAGTAGATATTGTCATCGGCACACATCGGATTCTCAGTAAAGATGTGACCTTCCAAGATTTAGGCTTGGTCATCATTGATGAAGAACAGCGCTTTGGGGTTAAGCATAAAGAACACTTCAAAAAATTACGAGCGAATGTGGATGTTATCACCCTCACCGCAACACCGATTCCACGCACACTCTACATGAGCATGAGCGGTGTCCGAGATATTAGTATGCTCCAGACACCACCAGAAGATCGCTTACCTATTATCACGCATGTGGGTCCTTTTGATAACAAACTGGCTCGTCAGGCGATTTTAAGAGAATTAGATCGCGGTGGACAAGTCTTTGTGATTCATAATCGGGTCAAAAGTATTGAACAACTCCGTGAAAAATTAGAGCAATTGCTCCCAGAAGCGAGTGTCATTGTCGGGCATGGTCAGATGAGTGGACGACAACTCGAAACGGTGATTAGTGAATTTACTAAAGGGCAATATGATATTCTGTTGGCAACCAGCATCATCGAAAGTGGTATTGATATGCCCAATGTCAACACTTTGATTGTGGATCGTGCCGATTGGTTCGGGATGGCACAACTCTATCAAATTCGTGGACGTGTAGGACGTAGCGCCACCCAAGCCTATGCGTATTTCTTCCATGCAGGTAGCAAAAAATTGAATGAAGAAGCCCGTGAACGCCTCGAAACCTTAGCCGAATATACAGAACTCGGCAGTGGCTTACAAGTGAGTGTGCGTGATCTGGAATTACGCGGTGCAGGCGATATTCTAAGCACCAAGCAAACAGGGCATGTAGCAACCGTTGGTTTACAACTTTATACGCAATTATTGCAACAAGCCGTGAGTGATCTCAAAGGGGATATTGACCCTGATGCGCCAAGTACGCGTGAAAAAGAAAAAGCCATTATCATTGATCTACCAATTCCAAGCTACATCCCAGAAGATTGGATTCCTGAAATGCCATTACGCTTACAATTGTATCGCCGTATTGCTAGCTTAAATACACTGGATGACCTCGAAAAAATCAGTCAAGAATTGCGAGATCGCTTTGGTGTATTACCGAAAGCCGTCGATGGCTTGCTCTATCAGATACAGATTAAGCTGATGGCAGAAACCATTAATGCCACCGCCGTCATTAAACCGCGTCAACATATTTTGATAAAATTACCTTGGTTACAAGCCATTGACCGCCACGCGCTGGAAATGGAACTCGGGGATGATATTGAAGTCAGCCGAACCGCAGTCGAAATGCGCTTTGACGATGAATTGTGGCAACTCAAACTCGTTGATATATTGCAACATCTACAAAATGGTTTACCAGAGCAAATGGGAGTTTAATCAGATGGCACATATTCACTATAAATTAGCTTGTGATGATGTCAATTGGCAAGCAATGCACGATACACTGATTGCCGATCAATTTCATAACGGGCGTAGTGTCGCGCAATATCGCCTTTCATTTGAAAATTCGCATACGGTTGTGATTGCTTATGACGACGATAAAATCATCGGCACAGTTCGCGCCTTATCCGATGGCGTATGCAATGCTTATATCGTAGATGTTTGGACGCTCACAGCCTATCGTCAACAAGGCATCGCTCGCCAGATGATGAAACTTGCCTTTGAGCAATTACAAGGGCAGCATGTCTATCTATGGACAGATGACCAACAAGCATTTTATGAAGCGATTGGTATGCAAGCGGATACCGATGCAACAGGATATTTTAAAGTCGTTGGTGACTGGCTCAAAAATAGTTAGCTACTTTTTGCAATATCAACCCAGCGTCCATCAGTGATTTGGGCAAGTTGGTCAGGTAAAATGCCAAAATTGATATTGGCTGTGCCACCTGCTGCCCAGATACGCTCATATTGTTGCAAATCTTGATCTAAGAAAATCTGAATGTTATCTGTACGATGCCCAATAGGAGGAACGCCACCGGGTGCATAGCCAAAAATTTCGATACATTGCTCAGGCTTCGCAATGCGTACCTTTTTGCGCCCAACGTCTAATAAAGTGGCTAATTTACGATCATCCACCGTATTGATACCACTTGCAACCACTAAAACAGGGTAATCCTTATTGATGATAAAGCAAATACTTTTTGCAATTTGAGCAACCGTACAGCCAATCGCTGCTGCTGCTAATTCTGATGTCGCGGTGTTGGCATCATAGGTGCTTAGGTGAATGCCCAAATCATGCTGATCTAAGGCTGCTTGAACATCCTGCGGTGTGAGTGTTTGCATGAATCGTTCCTAATTAGTCGTTTTGAGTGTCAGTATCAGATAAGTTTTCGAGTAAAATAACAACTGAATTTTTGAGGATTGGCAATTTACTGATAGCATCCCAAACACGCTCAGGAATGATGTCATCATAACGATGAATTAATATATCACGGAAACCTTTAATATTTCACCACTCAGATTATTAATTCATCAGGGATGCGTTTAGCAATTTCACCAATACGTGCATAAGCCATCATAACTGCATATTGTGTGCGCTCATCGCTGAGAAATATCTCACGTCCATCTGCTGTAAACTCATAAATTAGCATGATTTCAGCAAGTAAATCTTCTAAGTATTTTTTTGTCAGGCTCATAATGCTATCAAGTCTTTTTCGATATGTTTTAAAAACTGATTATCTTTTGTTTGATCTTCTGCTATATCAACATCTATCCCTAGAAGTTGTGTTAAATCATCCTTTAGTCCTGCCATATCATAAATAGTAGCGCCTTCATCAAATCGAACAAGAAAATCAATATCACTTTTTGATGTGGCATTACCACGCGCCACGCTACCAAAAATACGTACATCACTTGCATGATTACGGACTGCAATTTCTAAAATTTGTTCACGCAATTCTCTTAAATGTTCTAGTGTTAGAACAGGTTGAGTATTTTTTTGCATTTTAAATATCCTAAGTGATTGAGCAAATTATAACATGACTCTATTTAACACGATATTTGTTACAATAATAAGCATACCGATGATTAGGATGATAGACTATGACTGATATAAACCACGTGAAAATTTTAGATGTAAGCATTGACCTCGTACAAGGCGATATTACAAAGTAAGCCGTTGATGCGATTGTGAACGCTGCGAATAGTGCGTTGGCAGGGGGTGGTGGTGGGGCGATTCATATTGTTTTAGAGGCTGTGATCGCATATATCAAAAAACACCAACCCGATTGCGAGCTGGTGCGCTTTGTATAATTTGATATTATAGCTTTTCAGGTGTTTCAAATGGCATTAGCCCAACTTGCTGAAACTGATAATCTACTCACGATAGATTAGTTATCGAGAGAAGCCGTTTGTAAGCGATTGAGAACCTCTAAGAAGGTTTCAAATTCATTGTGAGAGAACATCGACGCGAGTTTCTCATCAATTTTTTCCGATGCGTCTAGTACACCGTTTTGTTTTTCTTTTCCTGCATCAGTCAGGTGAATCCGTACCGCACGACGATCACTCAAGTCAGGACGGCGTTCAATGTAGCCTTTGCCTTCTAACTTATCGAGATTTGGGGTGAATGATGTTGCAGCCCGCCCAACAGCTTGTGCCAGTTCAGATGCGTGCTGACCATCTGTTTCGTATAATGCGCGTAAAATATACCATTCGATTACCGTTAAGTCTAAAACACGTAATTCACGACGAAACACTTGATCCATATTACGTAATGCAATATCAAGATTGCACCATACCGACCCACCAAAACGAAGATTTGACGCTTTTTCAACCATAGTCATTGTATGTCCTTACAGTTACTGTATATAGGTTAACAGCACAACGAGGTGATCCTCATCGTGATAGATTCTCAAAAGTGGACACAGCGTCTACCAATAGACACCGTGCAAGAGAATTATATTAATCACTCTTGATATTTGGTACAAGGGTTAAATTGATATGACCTAAAGCCCCACTCATGACTTCATTTTTACTTAATATATCGAAAGATACATCATGTCATATGTTTTATGCTAAACAGTATTATGACATCTTAGAATGTAGATTTATATAGGAAAAAAGAACAATCTTTTAAGAACCTGTTTTGAAATTCGATCATGATGTCATAATCTATTAGACATCCCGTTGGATGTCCCTACAATTGACTATTATTATAGGTCGTAGGGACGCACAACGGTGCGTCTTGAAGTACCTTAAA
>JBAUIA010000445.1:0-3564 GCA_049680565.1 Phototrophicaceae bacterium | reverse complement strand
TGCTTGAGTCATATCACCGATGAATGGCTGAATATCGGCTGGCTGATTCTCTAACTTTTGGCACACAGCATCCAGCGCATCAGATTGAATATCAACAGCAATGATTGTGGTGTCATACGCTGCGAGTCGTGTTAATAAGGCATATCCAATACCTGATGCTGCGCCTGTGAGAATGATTGTTTGACCTATGATAATCATTATACCTCCAATAATTCAGTACTTATACGTATTGAGTCTCATAAAAAATTTATATATTACGTCTGATGTGAAATAGAATTTGATTTTTAAAGCTCCATAAGGTTCATATAAGCTCACCTTGCTAGACTATTTTGCTCAATATGCGAAATTCCTTGAAATCTGCATGTTTGAGATGGCGATAATCATTTTTTGAACTTTTGTGACCCATCATGACATAAAATTTGCTTTTTAGTTTCACATCAAGCGTATTATATAGTCCAACAGTTAGCCAATAAAAGATAGAGTTGCGATGATATAAAATCACATTAAATTCTCCACCGGGCTTTAATACTCTATACGCTTCTTGGAAGCTTTTTTCCATATGTGGTGTGTGATGTAGAACCCCATTAGAAAATACCACATCAAAAGTTTCATCAGGAAACATCAAATTTTCAACATCGCCTCTGATCACTTTAGGCTCGTAATTATAGTATGCAAGATGTTGTTGGGTACGTTTAGGATTTTCTGTAGCGATATCAATCCCAGTATAATTTGCAGATTGCCGACAAAATTCGTAAGCATCATAACCTGCACCACACCCTAACTCAAGCACCTTTTTATCACGCATTTCAGCAAAAGATATGATCTCAAAAAGCCAAGGTTGTTCATATTCACTTCTCTTTTTAAGTACGCGTTCAAAAAATTCTTTTGTACCTGGTTTAGCACCTCTAGCAAAAGTTGTGCCAGCAGGGGAAGCATCCCATACAGCTTGAGATTGTTGCTTGTGTTGTTTAGACATACTATTTGGCTCGCTTAAATTAATTTACTGATGGTAAGTTATCATCATTGACTTGACCTATTCCTAATAAACTCCTTGCCCAAATCGGATTATGCGCCCCTTCATAATCAGCCCATCGCAGCAATGTACCAAGAATCATACGCGCAAAGTTAGTTTTAAGTCTTGGCAACCAATGCGTTTTTATACCATTATCAAGTGCTTTAACCTTGTAAGAGTTGAATAGAAGTCCTAATAATTGTGCCATTGATTCCTTAGTAAATCCTACCTCGTGTGTAAAATCCATGTAACGTTCATGAGTGGCAAACAACCAATCCATATTAGGAACATCAACTAATACAATTCCGTTAGGCTTTAGACTACTTTTTATTAATTGTAATAATGGTATAACTTGATTTTTAGGAATGTGTTCTAACACTGCTTTGATGAGGATAATATCAAAGAATTGAGGATTTGCCTGTAAGTATTCAAAAACATCTGTACATTCAAAGTCAGCCTCTGGGACTATTTTTTTTGCAGCTTCTATATCGTTGCAAGAAACATCGATGCCCTTCAAATTAGAAAATCCATGTTCTTGAAAAACACGTAAGCTATACCCACGGCTACAACCAATATCAAGAATCTGTGCAGAATCTGTTTCATACGCTTGTAAATATTCCATATAATGACGGTGAATATAAAGCCGAAACCAACTCAACTTTGTTTCTATATCGGGGTCTAATAAATCGATTCGTTTGTCATAGTTCTGGAGCAGCATATCACGCGAATCTGTCATTCAGAATCTCCTATAAAATATCCAATACTGATAATAAGCATAATAGCATAAGCAATAACAGATGCTATAGCTGTCCCCTCGATGCCATAACGAGGCGTCAAGTAGATATTGGCGATAATATTTATAATAGCTGCTATTCCGGGAGAATAAACAGTGATAGCTGGCATGCCAGTTGCAGCAAAATAATTCATAAAAATTGTATTAATCGACATAAAAAATATGCCCAATAATAATATCCGAAATGCTGGTACAGCCGGTAAAAAATCGGCACCGTATACAATTGTAATAGCTAATGGCGCAATGAAATATGTGACAACAATAATAGCCAGCATCAGTAATGCTATTAATCCGCTAATCTGAAAGGTTAGATGGCGTTTGTTTTTTGCGTCATTAGATGCAGATAATCGAGGGAAGAGCATTGTTCCAACAACAACAGGAACTAAGTAAACCATATCAACCATTGTTGTTGAGAGTGAATAATAACCTACTTGTTCTGCACCTAAAATATACTTGACCATAAATAAATCTGAGCGGATGACAAGAAAAGAAAATAGGGCAGCAAAATAAGCACGTATCCCATATGAAAATTGTTCTTGCAATTGTAGAAACGAAAATTGAAGCTTATTTCCTATAAGATTTGATAGTTTTCGTAGCGACCATAAAACGCCTATTAAACGTGCCAAAACGAAAATTATAAAAAACGATGTTGCAGATGTATTGCCGATACCAATTAAAACAAAAATACCGATTGTATTAACTAGACGCATCGCTATTTGGATTACATTATAAGTACCAATAGATTCGATGCCTAAAAGAAGATATTGAAGAAGCTCGACAGTCAGTAAAACAGGAATTGCAATTAAGGCAAGCAAGAGGATACTTGGTTGTAATGGCGATAAATTAGGTACGCTGAAGAACAGACTAATACCCAGTAATATCTCTAAACCGCCAATACCGACTCCCACGAAAAGGCTATTACCTAGTAATATAGGAAGTAAGGATTTATCCTTTGCGACATAATAGGTATTGGCTGCATTTAATCCAAGATAACCTAATTGCACACCTGTTGCGCTAAATGCAGTAGCTGTAGCATATATACCACGCCCTACAGGTCCCAATGCGCGTGTTATGAGCATAGACGTTATAAGGCTGATAATAATTAATAATCCGCGTGTAGCAAGTGTTTGAGCGACATTATGGATAAATTGTGATTGCGATAGACGTTGTAAATTTATATTTTTTAGGTTTTTTCGGATAAGAGCGGGCAGATTCACCGAATGTATTCTTTCCACCATAATGCTAGGTTGAACAAGAACCATGAGGATGAAGCACCGCGTGAATCCACCAAAGCCGAAACAACTTCCCAATCGAGATAATCGGTTTCTTTACAGAATGATTCTAGCTCATCTTTTATAACGTCTCCCAGTCGTTGGCTTAACCATTCATGGATAGGGACACCAAAGCCTTGTTTTGGACGATCAATGAGTTCATCAGGAATAACGCCGCGCACTGCCTTTTTAAGCATGTACTTGAGCGTGCCATTTTTAGTTTTCATGGCTTCGGGGATGCTCAATGCTAATTCGACAAATTCATGGTCAAGGAACGGAACTCGGGCTTCGAGGCTGACACCCATGCTCATTTTATCAACACGCATCAGCAGCAATTCAGGCAAGCGAAAATTGAGATCAAGATAACTCATCCAATGTAAGGTTGATTTTTCCCATGCTTTCTCTTGATAACGCTGATGAATGGGTTCTAGCACTTCCCACGATGTGCGTCCTTTAAAATGTTGGCGCAAACGCGGAGAAAGCAGTTG
>JBAUIA010000444.1:0-2274 GCA_049680565.1 Phototrophicaceae bacterium | reverse complement strand
CTATTAGTCGCACCGCGTGTAATCACATAGAGCCCTGGGAAAATTTGTTCCATACGTAACCTTTCTACTGATGTCTACCAATACATAGCCCCATGATGCCTGTTTTTGGCGCATTTGTCGAATGATCTTGTTTTAACTATCTTATCTTCTCAAATAATTACACTGCTCTTATAATGCCTCTTATAACCTGTTCTAATATAACTTGGGATATTCTAAATGCAACAACGTGTCACTGACTACCTTTTAAGGCTGTGGCTTATAATAGCTGTTGCCTGTTTTGGCTTAATGTTGCTCCATAAAAGTGATGTCCCTTCTATATTAGGACGCTACTCTCCGAGTTATACGATTGGACTTGCTATCGTCTTGCTGACAATACTCTTAGCAAGTATCAGTGTAGTACTTTCCTCACAGCATAAATTACCAAACTATACCCATTATCTAACCTACCCTATACAGGGCTTTATAGTTATTGGCAGTAGTATTTTTATTCCGCTATTTTGGTTATTCCTCCCAATTGCAACTGGTCAACCAGCTATTGGGCTCTTTCGTGTGTATATTGTGATGCTCGTCATTGTTTTTACGATATTTCTGTTATGGCGTAGTCAAAATCAAATATCCTTACCGACAATCATGTGGTCAATTATATTATTGATTGGAATAATACTTGCTATCATACTAACGATCCGATATATCGGAAAAGTACCTGCAACTCTCTATTTTGATGAACCCTTGGTTGCTAACTATGCGTGGACTTGTGTCCATCGTGGTGTAATAGGTGTGGAGATGTTACCACCGCGTGATACAGCATATTTAGTTCTTGCCGCACCTATCGCCTACTGCATACCGGGATTTTTCATGCAGGTCTTTGGCACAAGTCTCACGATTGCGCGTATCTTTGGTATTTTGATTATTTGGATCGCAACGCCTTTTGTCTATTTCACTGCAAAGCGCCTCTATGGCAAGGGAGCAGCGATTATTGCCGCATTGGTGATGCTCTTATTCGCATTATCTCATAATCACTTACGTAGCGACCCTTATGTGACCTTTGTACTCGCTGTTACTTTATATGGGTATATCCGAGCGCGAGAAGATCGTTCAATCTGGTTACATCTAATGATTGGCTTTGTACTAGCAACCGTCATTGAAGGACATCAACTCGGTATACGCTTTATTCCTATTTTTACCCTCTTTTATATTTGGGACTATATTCAAGTAATTCGTCAAGACAAACGTTGGGTGTGGTATCGTCCATTTTTTGCCTATGCTATCGGCGGATTGATCTATGCTGTAATTTTTTATCTGATACATATTGTTTGGTGGGCGCAAACGGATATGAGTGGCGCAATTGATTTGATTAACTTTGCATATGATGAGCAGCTTATTGTTGGTGGTAATGTTTCGTTCTGGCAACGGATTTACAATAATATTTTTGGTTGGTTTGTTCCCTATATCATTTACCATCCTGTAGAAATTTTACTGTTAACCATTGGGATTATGGGTGCAATCTGGCGCAATCAAAAGAATGATCGCTTTTTATTATTATTTTTTGGGTTTTCGTGGGTACTCTACATCTATATTACGCCTAAACCAACCCCCTACTATTGGGTGCATCACTTACCATTAGTAGCACTATTCTCTGGCGGTGTTATTCATGCTCTCACTAACCCAGACCAACCTAAAAGAATTCCCTTACAAGCTATTATTTCTATTTTGATGATATTTATCTTTTATACAGTGCATATTATTGATAGAAGCCAAATTACTCAAAATGCGGATCGTGTAATGAGTATTAGTTTTGATATTGATGCCAATCTACCAAATGATATACAAGTCATTACAGGACATCAAGTTTACTTTTATGGGCTCGCTAACCGCGACTTTTATGATAGCAATACTTTCAGTAAATTAACCATTCCTCAAGCAGTTGAGCGCTATCAGATTGAAGCACCTCAAGCCATTGTTTACACATTGGGTTTAGATGAGCATCCCTCCTTACAAAATTATATCCAACAACAAGGTATGATTCCTATACGATGCTATCCAACTAACTTTTTTAGTCGTCAAACAATCTTATATGTATTGCCTCAATATGCAGAAGCTATCCCTGAACTCGACTGTCCATAGTTTCACATTAGCATGAGATTCAGTATACTTACAGCACAAATGTTTTAATTTGCCGAAAGGGCGCAGCATGGCAAAAACACGCACCCGTTATGTTTGTTCTAAATGTGGATGGCAAGGTCCTCGGATGATGGGACGTTGCCCGAATTGTAG
>JBAUIA010000443.1:0-26374 GCA_049680565.1 Phototrophicaceae bacterium | reverse complement strand
GTGTCTTAAATGCGCTAGTCTTCACCACATTCTTCATTATGGGTATTAGTATGTTTGTGGTTCAGAGGTCACTGAATCGTCCACTGAAAAGCCCTCAAATGGCATGGGCATCCTTCTGGATGATGTTTATTGGATTAGTAGCCGCTGGCGCTACTATTATCGCTGGTGAAGCCAATGTACTCTATACAGCGTATCTTCCAATGAGTGCCCATCCAGCTTTTTATATCGGTTTGGTTCTAGTTGTTGTTGGCTCTTGGGTAGGCGCACTCAATGCAACCTTAACCTATATTGATTGGCGTAAAGAACATGCTGGTGAACCTGTACCATTAGCAGTGTATGGTATTTTGTGTAATTTCTTGATGTGGTTCACAGCATCCTTAGGTGTTGCTGTTGAAATTCTTTTCATGTCCTTACCCTTATCACTAGGTTGGATTACAACCACTGATGTACAAGTATCCCGTATTTTATTTTGGTTCTTTGGACATCCATTAGTTTACTTCTGGTTGATTCCAGCCTACGTCTCATGGTATACGATGTTACCAAAACAATTAGGCGTTAAATTGTTCAGTGATACATTAGGACGTGTAGCTTTCTTGATGATTGCTATTTTCTCAATTCCTATTGGTGTCCATCATCTTTTTGTTGATCCCGGTATTAGTGAATCTGCTAAAATTTTGCACTCACTGCTAACATTTGTTGTAGCTGTTCCCAGTTTCATGACTGCCTTCAATATTGCTGCTACTATAGAGCGTGGTGGACGTAAACGTGGGGCAACAGGTTTGTTTGACTGGATGTGGAAACAACCTTGGGGCGATCCTGTTGTTGCAGCACAATATTCAGGCATGTTCTTGTTCATCTTTGGGGGTATTACTGGCTTGATGAATGCATCCTTCAATATGAATGTTGCCCTCCATAATACTGTGTGGGTTGTTGGACATTTCCATACGACACTCGGGGGTGCAGTCTTCTTGACCTATATCAGTATTCTCTATTGGGTGATGCCAGCTATCCGTGGTAAGAAATTATGGAGTAAACCTGTTGCACTCCTCCAAGTTTATGCATGGTTATTCGGTATGCTCGGTTTTGCAGGCTTCATGGGACGCGCTGGACTAGCAGGGGCAGTTCGTCGTTCTGATTTAGGTGCAGCGGGCTCATATATTAGTGACGCAGCAGCCCCTTGGCTCAACGCAACTGCGGTTGCAGGTGTACTCTTACTGATTAGTTCCATCGCACTCTATCTTGTCATTCTTGGTACATTGTTCTTCAGTAGCGAAGATCGTGATCCAAAAGAAATGCCGATTAGCAACCGTAGCCCTAAAGATGAACCTGTTCCAGCAATTCTTGAAAACTGGCGACTTTGGATAGCTGTTATTATTGCATCCAATGTCATTATGTGGCTACCTGTGCTAATCAATGCAATTAATCTCGCACAAGGGTATTTCAGCCCAGCTTTCTCAATGTAAGCTGCTTCACTGAGAGGGTGTTATCTAATATAGCACCCTCTACTTTTGTGCTAAAAAGGAGCATATTTACAATGGCTACACAAACACAGATGGATGAAATTTTTGCTGAGGATAAACAATTCTTTTTACTCGTTGCTATGACCTTCTTTGGTGTAATTGCTGGTTTGATGTTTCTCTTTGCTGCGACTTTCATCAAAGATTTGCAAACATTACGCGCTGTACCTGATGCTTTATGGAATTTCCTCTGTGGTACACCAAGCGATAACAACATTACTTTACCTTTATTGCTGACAATCGGTATTGTTTGTACTGGGATTAGTGGTG
The DNA here is from genome assembly GCA_049680565.1 of Phototrophicaceae bacterium. Lineage (GTDB taxonomy): Bacteria > Chloroflexota > Anaerolineae > Aggregatilineales > Phototrophicaceae > JAUZRW01. The sequence continues at coordinate 24,587 of JBAUIA010000443.1, read as the reverse complement.
GCTTACAAGTATGGCGCTGGCGTATTAGTCAAAGGGATCTCTTATGATTGAGAAACGTAAAAATCGACCGTCTTTGAAATTTATTTTAAGTGTCTTCATCGGGAGTGCTTTAGCATCAGGTGTTGTAATTTTTAGTATCTTGTACTTTTTGCTAGAACCTGAACCACCACAACCCTTATATTTACAAGGGAATCCTGATGGCGTGCGCGAATTATCCACACCGCGTGAGCTAATTGATTTTACACTCCCTTCTAGTACAGGTGAAGATGTGAGCTTGAGTGATTTTCAAGACGCATCAGTTTTACTATTTTTTGGTTATACTTATTGCCCTGATATTTGCCCTTTGACGCTATCGCATGTACGACAAGCGCATGAACTATTAGGTGATCGCGCTGATGGCGTAAAGTTTGTGTATATCACGGTTGATCCAGCACGGGATACGGTCGAACGGTTAGCAGAATACTTTATTCCATTTAGAGTAGCTGATTTTACCGTGGGTCTTGTTGGTGATGATCTTACATTGCAGCGGATTTCGGCGGATTATAGCTTGTACTATCAACTCAATAATGAAGACGATAGTAGCACATATAGTGTCGATCATACGGCTAGTATATATTTCATCAATACAGAAGGTCAACTCGATACCATTTTCAGCTATGGTACACGCCCTGAAACCATTGTTGAGCATATCCTAGATAAAATGCCATAAAGTTACTCATCTGCTATCCTCCATGCTACAATTTATTCTACTGAATTGAATAGTTAAGAGGATAGCAACTATGAACATTCCAAAATTAACCTTTGGACGCACAGGACACCTCAGTACACGCACGATCTTTGGGGCTGCAGCACTCGGTGAAGTTACCCAAGATGAAGCCGATCAAACAATGCAATTATTATTGGATTATGGCATTAACCATATTGATACGGCTGCAAGCTACGGTGAATCTGAATTACGCATTGGTCCTTGGATGAAAACACACCGCGAGCATTTTTTCCTCGCCACCAAAACAGGCGAACGCACTTATGATAAAGCGAAAGCCGAGTTTGAAAAATCACTGGAACGCCTACAAGTAGATTCAGTTGATTTGATTCAATTGCATTATCTTGTCGGTGAAGAGGAATGGGAGATTGCGATGGCAAAAGGCGGTGTGCTTGAATACCTCGAAGAAGCCCGTGAACAAGGCTTGGTCAAGTATATTGGTGTGACTGGGCATGATGTTGCTATTGTAAAGATGCACCGCAAAAGCCTCGAACGCTTTGACTTTGATTCGGTATTGCTGCCTTATAATTATCCCATGATGCAAAATCCGATTTATGCAGCAGGATTTGCTGAGGTCTTACGCTTATCACAAGAACGCAATGTTGCTATTCAAACGATTAAAAGTATTACACGCCGTCCATACCCGAATGATGGACGTTCTCATGCGACATGGTATGAACCATTGACCGATCAAGCCAGTATTGATTTAGCGGTTCATTGGGTATTAGGGCAAGAGGGTGTATTCCTTAATACCGCAGGTGATATTCATTTATTGCCGAAAATCTTAGATGCTGCGAGCCGTTTTGAAACGCGTCCGTCCGATGCTGTTATGCAACAATTGATTGCCGATCAGCAGATGAAACCTTTATTCGTATAATTACAGCATTTTAAAACGCCACAACAACCAATTATAACGGTCAATATTATCGAATTTCAACAAAATACTTTCAATTTTTGAAAGTATCGTTACAATCTATAAGTAACGGTAAAATGAAAAATTACCGTATTTTGTAAATTACCCGCTTAATGAGGAGTATTTTCTTTATGAAACGTTTTTTACTTATCTTAGCACTCTTATCTGCACTCGTCATGCTCGCAGTTCCGACTGTCGTTGCACAAGACGCATGTGAAGATGAACTCGGTTGTGTCGAAATTGGTGCAGATGATCCAATCGTGATCGCAACCATGCTTGTCCGTTCAGGTCCTAACGCGCTACTCGGTGAAGATTCCGCAGGTGCGGTTGAAATCGCTGTGGCACAACGCGATGGTATGTTACTCGGTCGTGACATTGAAGTTGTTGATGAAGACAGCCTCTGTAGTGCAGAAGGTGGACAAGCTGCTGCTCAACGTGTTGTTTCCGATGCCAGCGTTCTCGGTGTAATTGGTACCAACTGTTCAGGTGCTGCTGCTGCTGCCCTCCCAATCATCAGTGAAGCAGGTCTTTTGATGATTTCCCCATCAAATACATCACCAGCACTCACCAACGATGATATTGAAGCAGGTGGTCTCTACCAACCCGGTTACTTCCGTACCGCACATAATGACCTCTTCCAAGGTCGTTTAGCTGCACAATATGCTTCCATCGTATTAGGCGCAACCACAGTTGCAACCATCCATGATGGTGACCCCTACACCGAAGGCTTGCAAGGCGCTATGGCTGATGCATTCCTAGAAATTGGTGGCGAAGTCGTATTCCAAGGTGCTATCACCAAGGGCGATACCGATATGACCGCTATCTTGACGGAAATTGCTGCTGCTAATCCAGATGTTCTTTACTTCCCAGTATTTGAACCAGAATCAAATTTCTTAGCTGCACAAGCACGCCAAACCCCCGGTTTGGAAAACACCGTTTTGATGACCGCTGACGGTTCATTCGTTTCCAGCTTTGTTGCAAATACAGGCGATGCTGCACTCGGTATGTTCCAATCAGGTCCATTCGTTTCTGGTGAAGCATACGACGCATTCTTAGTATCATGGGACGAAGAAATCGGTGGCGTTCCACCAAGTGGTTTCCATGCACACGCATACGATGCAACCAATATGTTGCTCAATGCCATTGAAGCAGTTGCAGTAGAACTCGAAGATGGTACATTGTTAATTGGTCGTCAAGCATTGCGTGATGCTGTTGCAGCAACCACAGAATACGCTGGCTTAACAGGTACACTAACTTGCCAAACAGAATCACCATTCCTCGGTGACTGTGCAACAGGTGAAGGTCTCGCAATCTTTGAATTAACCCAAGAAGAACTCGACGGCAATTGGCCTCCAGCACCCATCTGGACACCTGCTGACGCAGCGATGATGGAAGAAGAATCAGAAGGTTAAGCTGTTCTACAGTTTTCCATAATGTAACAACGATGAGCCAGTTTTTACTGGCTCATTTCATATCTATACTTCAATCAATAACGAACAATCAGTTGCGCTACTTAACACAACTCGGTATAGTTTCCTACTTAGTAGCGTAGTCCGTACTTATCCTAGTGAAATGAGCAAGTTATGACTTCAAGTTTATTCGGCGATGATTTTTCATTAGTCGATTTAATTATTAATATTCTCCGAGTCGTGATTATCGTCCTTGTGGTTGTTGGGGCAGGTAACACGATCCTTTCTGGGCGCTTTACACTTGCCCAATATATTGATCTTTTTGTTTCAGGTTTAGCACAAGGTAGTATTTATGCCCTCATCGCCTTAGGGTATACGCTGGTATATGGCATTTTGCTGATGATTAACTTCGCACATGGTGAAGTGTTCATGGCAGGTGCATTCACAGCCGTTTTCTTAGCACAAGCGATGAAAGAAGCAGGTTTCCTAGATGCTGCACCCTTTATTGCAATTCCATTATTAATTTTATTTGCAGGTACAATTTCTGCGATTGTTGCTATTTTGCTTGAGCGCATCGCCTATCGCCCCTTACGAAATAGTCCGCGCCTCGTCCCCTTAATTACAGCGATTGGCGCATCTTTCTTCTTACAATATGCGTTTCGTGGGTTTTATGGCTCAGGGTTTAAGTCATATCCAACGGTTAATGCTTTAGGCGGTACATTTAACTTTGGCTCAGTCGTTATTTCGCATGTAGAAATTTTTGTGTTTTTCACAGCACTTGCGCTCATGGGTGGTCTCTATTATTTAGTCGAACGCACCAAAATTGGTAAAGCCATGCGTGCCGTATCCGAAGATAAAGAAGTCGCACGCCTGATGGGGATTAATGTTGATTTCATCATTCTGATTACCTTTGCTATTGGGGGTTTCCTCGCAGGGGCGGCAGGTGTGGTCAATGGGATGTTACGCCCGCAAGGGGTTAACTTCTTCATGGGCTTTATCCCCGGTATTAAAGCATTTACGGCTGCCGTATTGGGCGGTATTGGTAATGTACCGGGCGCGATGCTCGGTGGTTTATTCCTTGGTGTTATCGAAGCACTAGGACCTAACCTTGTGTTAGCTGGTTTAGGGATTCCGGGCGCGAATCAACTCAAAGATGTGATCGCGTTTACGATGCTCGTACTGGTCTTAATTTTCCGTCCGCAAGGTATTCTCGGTGAACGTTTATCAGAGAAGAAAGCATAAGGAGGAAAATCATTTATGGACATCTTAAATAATATCTATAAGCAATATCGAATCCCAATTAACTATGGCTTGCTAGCAGGGATCACCCTCCTATTTATTGGGCTGGTGGGCATGTTAGAAGATTTTGCCGAACGTGAAATCATACGTGAATTTCTCACACTTGCTCAATTTCTAATCTACTTATCTGCCTTTGTTGGTGGTTATGTCGTCGCACGGAAAGAAAATGAAGAGGGAAAAAGCACACTTTCGATTCTTGTTACCAGCGTTCTCGCAGGTATCTTATGTGCTATTCCGACAATTATTCTCTTGTTTATCAGTACCCAACTATTCCCTGATCTAAATGATATTTTCGTTAATATCAATCGAGATTGGGTTGAGGTTGTTACCTTTGATAATCGAGACAACTTACTCATGGGTGGTTTCGTATTATTAGGGATTGTGACAGGCTTCACCATAATCGGCGCAATGATCGCAATCCTCCCTCAGAAATTAAACCGTGCGATCATCGTGGCAAGTAGTGTCACGCTACTCATCGGTATTTTTGGTGAAACAGTGGGTCTCATCTTAGAGCAACTCTTATCAGATGATATTCTCGATGTGCTATTCAGACGCGATGTGCTTAAACAACAACCTGCATTGGTCTTGTTCATCTTGAGTTTGATCGGGGCATTTACTTGGAGCTATGGTGGCGAAACCATTAATCAGAATTATGAAGGCTTACCCACTAGCTCACGTAAAATTATACAATACATTGGATTAGCACTCATTGGCGCAGTCTTTTTACTATTACCGTTTATCATCGGACGTGCTTTGAGTGATGCCGCCGTGACAATTGGTTTGTTTGTGCTGATGGGCTTGGGCTTGAATATTGCGATTGGTTTGGCTGGTTTGCTTGATCTCGGTTATGTGACCAACTACGCAGTCGGGGCTTACATCATGGCAGTGTTGACTTCACGGGGACCTTTAGGTGTCAGTGATAATATTGCTGAATGGCTGAATGGCTTTGATATTTTGCCCTTTATCGTGCCTGATACCTTCATCAATTTCTGGATCGTGTTACCTATCGCAATTGTCGCTGCGATGCTGACAGGATTTATTTTTGCCTTACCTGTACTCAAAATGCGTGGGGATTATCTCGCAATTGCGACACTGGGCTTTGGTGAAATCATTGGTAAATTGGTTATCTCTGATTGGTTCTCACCTGTTCTGGGTGGTCCACAAGGTGTTCCCTTTGTGCCAGACCCTGTCATTTTTGGCTACAGTTTAGGTAATCCTGAGCAAATGTACTATCTTGTGTTGGGGGCATGTCTTCTCACCTTATTTGTCTCAGTTCGTCTCAATAACTCGCGGATTGGTCGCCAATGGATGGCAATTCGTGAAGATGAAGATGTTGCAGAAGCAATGGGGATTAATGTGGCGCGTTCAAAATTGCTTGCCTTTACCCTTAGTGCTGCGACAGGTGGTCTCGCAGGTGCAATCTTCGCTGCAAAAATCGGAACAGTGCTACCGAGTAGTTTCACGGTATTCGTCTCCATCAATGTATTGAGTTTAATTATTGTGGGTGGTATCGGCAGTAACCCCGGTATTTTCGTGGGTGCGCTTGTACTCATTGGGATGCCTGAGCTATTGCGCGAATTTTCTGAGTATCGTTTCTTGCTTTATGGCGCATTGCTCATTTTCATGATGGTGAATCGTCCCGAAGGGCTATGGCCTTCGCAAGTTACTAAACGTGAATTAGCAGGCGACGATGGTTCTGCTTTACCTATTGATGTGAATAATGTCCCTGTAGAAGCATAAGGAGTTGATACCATGCAAGAAAAAGACATACATGCGGATAAAATTCTGACTGCCAACCAAATGACAAAGCGTTTTGGCGGTCTTGTTGCAGTCGATCACCTTGATTTTTACATTCCGCGTCATGCTATCACCAGCATCATTGGACCCAATGGCGCTGGTAAGACAACATTTTTCAATTGCTTGACAGGCTTTTATCAGATTGATGATGGCGAAGTGCTTTTCGATGGTAAACCCGTCAATGGTAAGACCCCTGACCAAATCACCCATCTGGGCATGGCGCGTACTTTCCAAAATATTCGTTTATTTAACAATATGACGGCTATTGAAAATGTGATGGTTGGTCAAGAAGTCCATCTTAAATCGTCATGGATGGGATCTGTCTTTGGTTTACCCGGAACACGCCGTGAAAATAAAGAATCTGAAACACGCGCACGCGAATTAATGCAATTTGTAGGCTTACAAGGTAAAGGCGATCTACTCGCTAAGAATTTATCCTACGGTGACCAACGCCGTTTAGAAATCGCACGCGCACTCGGTAGTAGACCTAAATTGTTACTATTAGATGAACCGACAGCAGGCATGAATCCGCGTGAAACCGCCCAAACAACAGAATTTATCCGTTTATTGCGTGATGAACTCAATATTACAGTTGTGTTGATTGAGCATGATATGCGGGTAGTGATGGGTATTTCCGAACATATTATGGTGCTGGATTATGGTCGTAAAATTGCTGAAGGTTTACCGAAAGATATTCAAAGTAATCCTGTCGTGATCGAAGCCTATCTAGGCAAAGGCGCAGCAGCCAGTTCGACTGTACAGCTTGGTAGCTGAGAGGATCAATAATTTATTATGGCAATGTTAGAAGTTAATGATGTACATTCTTTTTATGGCAACATTCATGCCCTCAAGGGGATTACATTTACAGTAGAAGAAGGTGAAATCGTATCGCTGATTGGCTCCAATGGTGCTGGTAAATCAACCACCCTACGAACCATTACAGGTTTGATGAATCCACGCTTAGGTTCTGTGACATTTGAGGGCAATGATATTAGCGAATTACGTGCTGATGCGATTGTAAGCCTCGGTGTTGCAATGGTACCAGAAGGGCGCGGTGTATTTTCAAAAATGACCGTTGCTGAAAATTTAGAACTTGGGGCATTCAAACGTAACGATGGCAGTGCGATCAAGCAAGATTTGAACCGCATGTATGATATTTTCCCTCGCTTGGGCGAACGTCGCGGGCAATATGCTGGCACGATGTCAGGTGGTGAGCAACAGATGCTTGTGATGGCACGCGCAATGATGGCACGTCCACGCCTGTTATTGCTTGATGAACCGTCAATGGGGCTTTCTCCAATTTTGGTGGATGGTATTTTTGATACGATAGAGCAAATTAACAACGAAGGCACAACCGTTCTCTTGGTTGAGCAAAATGCCCATATGGCACTCCAAATTGCAGATCGTGGCTATGTATTGCAATCAGGGGCAATTGTGCTAGCCGATACCGCTAAAAATCTACAAAGTGATCCAGAAGTTCAGAAAACATATCTCGGGATTGATTAATTACCCCACTCACAGGCAGAAACCTGTCTGTGAGTATTCCCATATCAAGCTATAACGGACTCTTAACGTGTGATACAGAATTAAGGCTAGTGAGTGCTGCGTATTTCTTTTAAAATACGCTATAGTTAATTCAGTATCAGGGGTCACAACGCATTACGATGAATAATTCTGATACGAAACCAATACGAATAACCGATACTATGTAGTGCTTCCTCATCATCTGGAAGTGCTTTTTGCGTTAATCGCACAATCGTCCTTATAGGGCTTAATCCTATAAATCGCTCTCGTCCAACCACAAGCTACTCTCGTACTGTCTATATACATTAGATTGCATCTCAAACAGGCGAGTAGTCATAAATGTTATTACCCAGTAGTTCGTTGAAAACGATATAAGAGCAAAGAGGCATGACTATCAATCCAACATATCTTGAACTCTCATTTGATAAAGTGGGCATCCGCAATTCACAAAAACGACTCAAAGAGTTAATCCGTGATGTTGCAATTGAGCCACTCAAACAACATGATGATTTACGACACAAATTATCCCTCATAGAAGAAATTGTCACACGGCGTGTTGCCAAGACAATTACCTATTGGTTGGTGCATAAAGCAGACCCTGTCAAAGCTGAAAGCAGTGACATGATGAGTTCGCTGACGAATGCAAGCAAAAACGATGTCACACTGGAAGAATTTTACTTCTCAGAGGTCAAAAATGGCATTTATAGTTTAGCACCCATTATGGGCTTGGAATTACCTGATCCGTATGAGGTTGATTCCGAAGAATTAGAATATGCGCTGATTGAACTCGAAGATAATTTTGATGAATTGGTGCAAGAAGATGATGAGGAAGGATCTTACGTTGATGCGACTTATACCCCATCATATGATGAGTCGCGTTTTCAGACGAGTAATAATCCCTCATCATACAATCCATCAAGGCAAAGCAGTCAAGTTGCTGCTAGTGTGGCAACACTTGAGCAATCACCATCACTCGCTGAATTTGTTGAAGCTCCTGTTGCACAGCAAGCGCGTCAAAGCTACCAACAACGCAAACGCCAACAAAAACGCCAGCAAAATGAACAATCTATTGTGGTGAGCGAGTCACAACAAAGTATTGAACAAGCGCCACAGCAACAACAGCAAATTGATGTCAATGTGCTGAATATGACAGCCGAACATGGGTGGCAACTAATCTATGATTTGATTGGCTTCAATACCGAATATATTCAAGGGCAGATGATTCCGCGCTGGGTTAGTAACCCTGAAAATTTCGAGAAAGATCGCCGTTTCCTCTATCAAACGTTCATTGATACGATTCGCAATGCAGCAGGCGTGCAGATGGTAGCAGGTAATCATCGCTTCTCTGATCGTCCGATGACGATTGACCAAATGTGGAACTATTACTACACCGATTTATCACGCAATATCGGTCCCATGCTATCGGCTGCTAAATTAGATGCAGCCGTTAATGATCCTTGGTATATCCGTTGGTGGAAATATACCCAAGCACAAACACGCCGAATCTCGCTGGTGTGGTCACTGGCGCTCGTGATTGCTTTGATCTTTGATGGCTTAACAACTTATGTTTCGCTCGATCAAACACCGATGGAAGGCTCAATGGTTTGGATTTTCACGGGCTTAATCACAATTTTGTTCCAGATTGCCGATGTACTCGTCATTGATTATCGTAAACGCGAATTTGAAGCTGATGCGATGGTGGCAAAGTATAAAGCACAATTTGAGAAAATCTCAAAAACGATTGAAAGCCTTGATACGACCAGTGATTCGTATGTACAACTCAGCATGAAAAAATCACAATCTGTTGCCGATTGGAAAGCCTCCGATGATAATCGTAAGATGGCACGGCGTGGACGCTTTTGGTCAGCACGGATTGCAGATATTAACGTCATCGTCACAGCCTACGGTTTTGCTTTCATGTTCTTGAATGCAGAAGAACCGATGCTGGCATTTTACGAGCAAATTGAAGTCATCCGTACAGGCGCATGGGGTGGACTCAATTTGTGGGTATTCTTGATGATTGGTCTAGCGATTACGGTATCGTTTGTTATCAATACGGCACAGCGTACCGAAATTCTGGGTTGGTCAATGCGACGGCTCAAAAACGAACCCTAATTGATATATGATAAGGCTAATCGACATTACGGTTAGCCTTTTTAATTTAAACAAAAAAGTAAGGATCATATTGATGCGACCTATTCTCAAAATTTTACTTTTATCACTTTTAATCGCTGCACCCATCACCGCCCAAGACGATATTATTTTAATTAGTCAAGTTCAAGGTGCGCCTGATAACGCTGATTATCCCGATAGCCCTTATGAAGATAGCGAAGTCACAATTGAAGGGATTGTTGTGGGTGATTTCCAAGATGGCGATGATGGTTTTCATGGCGATATAAACGGCTTCTATCTACAAGAAGAAGATGCCGATGCTGATGATAATCTGTTAAGCTCAGAAGGTATCTATGTATTTGAACGACGCGGAACAATCACGAATGTTGAAATTGGTGATCTGGTGCGTGTATCAGGTAAAGTGGATGAAATTCGCAGCCTAACCCAAATTGAAGCCTTTGAAGTGACTGTTGTTAGCGCCAATAACCCCTTACCCGAATCGACGATTGTGCAATTGCCGCTCGTAGACCGCTCTGACCTTGAATATACCGAAAATATGCTGGTTACCGTCATGGATGTTGATGAGCCATTAACGGTCAATGATAGCTATGATCTCGGACGCTATGGTCTGATACAACTATCGGCGCAAGGGCGCGTGTATCAGTACACACAACTGTATGCACCAAGCGATGCTGTAACATTTGATGCTTACCGTGAAGCAATTGGTTTAGGGATTATATTAGTTGATGATGGTCGCACAAATGAAAATGCTGTTCCTGTGCCAACCTTTAATAATGCCCTATTTTCGGCGGATAATACGGTGCGCTCTGGATATACGGTTGATAGTGTCACTGGGATTTTAGAATTTCGCTTTGATGAATGGCGGATTCAACCGACGGAAGCGATCACTATGACAATTACAGACAATCAACGCCCTAGTGAAAATCCTAATTTGGGTGGATCATTACGTGTTGCAAGTGTGAACTTGCTCAACTATTTCAATGGTACAGGCGATGGTAATGGCTTTCCGACACCGCGTGGTGCAGACAACTTTGATGAATTTGAACGCCAACGCTCAAAGACACTCGCAGCATTGGTTCAACTCGATGCGGATATTATCGGTTTGATTGAACTTGAAAATGATTATCGTGATGGCACACTCAGTGCAGCCCAAGACCTTGTTAATGGCATGAATGATCTCGGTGCATTAACGCGCTGTGGTGCAAATTGGGCATATGTAGATGTTAATCAAGCACCACTCAACCTTGAATTACTAGGAACAGATGCGATTGCGGTAGGCTTCATGTATTGTACGGCAACAACCATGATTGCACCTGATACTGTTCCTGCAATTCTCAGTGATGATATGCTGCCTGATTTAGGCTTGGCTGCACTCATCCCAACCTTTAACGGCGTGAATACCAACCGCATCCCATTAGCGGTGACATTCCGCGAATTAGCGACAGACGAAGATATTACAATTGTTGTCAATCACCTGAAAGCAAAAGGCGGTGACGGCGTTGGACTCAACGCGGATATAGGCGATGGTGTTGCAAGTTGGAATCAACGCCGACGTGACGCAGTTACAGCCCTTAATCGCTGGTTGCTGACCTACCCAACAGGCACATCAGATAGCGATGTCCTACTGATTGGTGATTTCAATGCGTATGCAATGGAAGACCCCATTCAAGATTTAGCAATTCTCGGTTATGACAATTTGCTAGATACAACAGCGCATAGCTACGGATTTCCGTTAGCATTAGGGGTATCTCCTGAAACGCAAGCATGGGGAACACTCGATTATGCGTTTGCCAATCAATCATTACAAGCACAAATTACGGGTGCTGCTGTGTGGCATATCAATGCCGATGAGCCGATTTATATTGATTACAACTTAGAATATAAACCCGAAGACATTCAAGCCGATTTGTATCGTCCTGACGGATACCGTGCATCCGATCATGATCCTGTGGTTGTGGGATTGTCGCTTGGGAGTGAGTAATTTCTAACAGGGGTAATAAAAATGGCGGAGAGTGATCTCCACCATTTTTGATGATCTCATTTAAAGTCCTTCTACCTTGATGGAAGAGGGATTTAGGGTGAGGGTGTTAGCTACGGCTGAAATTAACGCGTTGCCCTTTGACGGTGCTATTTTTAGCCCGCAAAACTGCTTCTACGTGTTGTTCAGGCACATCAACATAGGTTGATGTGGTGTTGATGGTAATTGCACCGATTGATTTACCGGGGATATTAGCGCTGCTAGCAATTGCATAGACGACATCGCCCGGACGGATGTTGCTCTTACGACCTACATCCATTGCAAGGCGTACCATACCTTCTTCATGACTATCTGCGCTACGGCTGCGATCACGTTTACGTCCACCTCGGCGTGATGGTCCTCCATTGCGTTCACCATTGCCACGACCCCGATCATTATGCTCTTTCACATCTGCAATATCTGTAACAGGTGCAGCGAACTCGCGTTCTGCAAGCATATCAATCAAAGCGGTTGCAATTTGTTCCGCAGGGAAACCCATTTGAACCAATTCATCTAAGACGACATTGGGTTCGGTGGTAGCTTTGATTTTTGTGACTAACATATTCATAAACACATCTTCGCGTTGTTTGAGGATGTCATCAGTCGTTGGTAATTTCGCTTTGAAAATCTGATGATTGATGAATTTTTCAATGCGTTTGATGCTATGTTTTTCTTTGCTAGTGATGAATGTAATCGCTTCACCACTGCGCCCAGCACGCCCTGTACGCCCAATACGATGGACATATTCAATTGGCATCTGTGGAATATCGTAGTTAATAACATGCGATACATCAGGAATATCGACCCCACGCCCAACCACATCGGTTGCAACGAGGATATTCAGTTGACGACTACGGAAACGATTCAAAATACGTTCACGTTCGTTCTGAGCAAGATCACCATGAATCGCAATTGCAGGGAAGCCACGTTGAACGAGGGTTTCTGCAAGTTGTGCTGATCCTACGCGAGTACGGGTGAAGATCAATGTGTTTTGGCGATCTTCAAATTCGAGGATACGGGATAATCCTTCAATTTTGTCTCTGTGATTCACCATATAATACCGTTGGTTGATGTCCTCATTGGTCATCTCATCGGTCTTGATGGTAATTTCTTCTGGATCATTCATATACTGCTTCGCCAATTTACGAATCGGTGGCGAGAATGTTGCCGAGAAGAGCAAGGTTTGACGGGTACTTTTGTCCGTCGCGCTCAAGATTTCTTCGACATCATCAATGAAGCCCATTTTGAGCATTTCATCGGCTTCATCCAAAATCATGAAGCGTATGTTTTGCAATTTCAAGGTTTTCTTGCGGATAAGGTCTAGTGTACGACCCGGTGTACCAACAACGACATTTACGCCATTGCGTAAGCGACGTTCTTGGCGCTCGTAGGATTGTCCACCATAGACAGGCAGTACTTTAATGCCTAATTTTGATCCGTAACGATAAACTGCTTCACTGACCTGAATCGCGAGTTCTCGCGTGGGGGTCAGGATAAGCATTTCGAGCGCATCACCCTGTAATTGCTGAATTGTTGGCAGCGTAAACGCCGCTGTTTTTCCCGTCCCAGTCTGGGCTTGCCCCATTACATCTCGACCTGCCAAAAGCAACGGAATCGCTGCTAATTGAATGGGTGTTGGTTCTTCATAACCGAGGTCGTTGAGGGTTTCCAGAAGTGGTGGGACTAAGCCCAGTGCTTGGAAGGTTTGTGTCATTGTTGCTCCAAATTGTTTTAACATAGAAAAACCCCGCCAGTTTTTACGAGTGTTGGCAGGGTTATTACAAACATCGTCGTTTGTTACACTTTTCACTATACGCGCAAAAGTGTTAGAAAGCAATATTAACTTTCAGTTTGTATCGCTTTCTGATGGGATGCTAACACCGTGTTGACAATAGATCGTAAGCGCTTGCTGGAGGTCATCCTCATGCACGAAAACATAATCTCGATCATGGGTCGAAACGAGAAATAAACTGATCTGAGCATCGGCTAAGGGCTTTGATAAACGCGCCACCACGCCAACTTCATCAAATGCCAAATCACCATCGGCACGCAAGCAATAATAATCGGCACTGTAAGCGATGCCATCAGGAATGATAGCTTGCGGACACATGATGCTATATTCATCCGATGTCCGCGCGATAAAAAAGACCTCCGCTTGCCCCAACCACTCAGGGAAGGCTTGCGGAGGTGTTAATTTTAAGATGCCAAATTTCTGCGCGAGTCGTTTTAGTTGCATGGTTATTTATGCTTTAGGAATCAAATTTTATTAAGCAAATGATCTCCTATTATTCCCAAATAATAGGAGATTTATTGCAAAATTAGTTGGAAGTGATGGCAACGCTTGTGTTAGCGAGAGCATCACCATCATTTAGGAGGTCACAAATCACGACAGCATCAGTATGGGCTTCATTTACTTGGATACCAACAGTTGCTTTCATGGTTTGCCCTTGTGGTATGGTGCTATCAATCGTAATGGTGAGGGTGTCGCCGTCAATGACAAAATCACCTGCACCATAAACATTGGTACGCGCATCGCTGAAACTTAAAGCTCCATCACTAGTTGCAATGCTACACACAATTGATACTGCATCCAGAACACTATCACTTGAATTACCAAATTGAAGTACAAGTTCCACCGATTGACCATTGCCAACAGTAACTTCGCTACCATTGTTAATGCTCAAACTCGCGCTACTCTCGGCATCGTCGCTATCAGTTGTGGTTGTATTCGCACGAGGACTATTGCGGTCACTGACTAAGGCTGTTGCAGGATCACTATCATCTGCGACAGTTGTATCGGAAGTAATGACACAACTGATACCTGCTGAGTCAGATTCTAATAAAATACCAAGTGCAAGATTTGTATTTTGTCCTGCTGGTAAGCTAATTGCTTCTCCTTCACCAAACATCACAGTATTATCATCAAATACATAACTGATAAAATCACGCGGATTAGTGCGCTCTTCAATGACAGTTAATTCACCATCAAGTTCATCAAGGCTACAAATGACTAACACATTTTCGAGTGTTTCTTGCCCCGCATTTCCGACTTGAATGACTAATTCGATTGATTCACCATCCGCAACAAGGATTTCTGCCCCATTATTGATACTGATAATAGCCCCGTCACTTGTACTATCTGATGAACTATCGTTATTATCATTGTTGGCTACGTGCATACCATTTGATGCAAGATTGACATTTACTGTGCCTAAGCTACTATCGTCAGCGAATAAGTTGCATGTCACAACGGCTTCGGTGATTTCTGTTTCGCTATCTTCAACTCCAACCACCAATTGCACATTACCTGATTGTCCTGCAACAAAGTCAACATCGACATCAACACCAAATGTTGCACTTGTATCTGTGATTTCAACAGTCTCTAAGATATAGGCTTGCGTATTGTCTTCATCAACGATAATCGCACCAGTGAAGATATTAATGGAACACAGAACTTCTACGTTTAACAAAGTTTCTGAACTTGGATTATTTATTTGCAGGACAATATACGCAGATTGTCCACTGTTGACGATAATATCAGTTCCTGAATTGACTTGTAGATATTGAGGGTCATCTTGTGCAAAGGCGTGCGATGTGAGCAAGAACAATAAAATGAATACTGAAATACTTTTTTTCATAGAAATATCTCCCTGATAGATAAAAATGTTAATTGTAATATATCACATTGGCTATGACCTATATATAGTACTAGAGTGGTTGTGTTGTTTTATCAAATCTCAATGAACAACAACAACAATTGCATAGATAATTTATGAAAATATTTGGATTCTTTTAAAGAATAGTATGTTGATAACTCTTACTTCTCACGATAACAAGTAGCGATCTTCACAAAAGGGTCACATTATTGGGTATAATCGAAGATATGAAGGTCTATAGGCAATCATGGGGCATGTTGGCTCGGTGTTTGCTATTATGTGATGATAATTAAAGGATGGCGTGATGACTGCTCCTGCTCCAGATATGAAACTCGAAGAATTTAGCCAAATTGCTCAAGCAATCGAATCAGAAGTGGCAAAAGTAATTGTCGGTCAAAAAGATGTGGTGCGTGCAGCGATCATCTGTATCTTGGCAGGTCGTCATGCTCTGCTGGAAGGTGTACCGGGCTTAGGCAAAACACAACTCATCAAAACGCTTGCGGATGTGCTTGATCTGAATTTCTCGCGGATTCAGTTTACGCCTGATCTGATGCCTGCCGATATTGTCGGCACGGATATTCTCGAAGAAACCGAAGATGGTCGCCGTGAATTTCGCTTCCAAGCAGGTCCTATCTTTGCGAATCTCGTGCTAGCCGATGAAATCAACCGTGCAACGCCTAAGACCCAATCGGCAATGCTAGAAGCCATGCAAGAAAAAACGGTCACGGTAGCAGGGCGACAATACCCACTCGAAAAACCATTTTTCGTACTCGCCACACAAAACCCATTGGATATGGAAGGCACATATCCGCTTCCAGAAGCGCAACTTGACCGTTTCCTCTTCAAAGTTGATGTTAAATTTCCATCGGTGACAGAGCTTGTGAGCATCTTAGAACGCACAACAGGCACAAGAACGCCCGAAGCCAACCGTGTTGCCAATTCATCCGATGTACTCCGCATGGGCGAACTCGCATTCAGCACACCGATTGCTAGTCATCTGAGTGAATATGTTGCAAAATTAATTGTCGCAACCCATCCCGAAAGCGATCAATCAACGGTGATGGTACGTCAATTTGTGGGGGTCGGTGCGAGTCCGCGTGGCGCACAAGCACTTATCATTGGCGCGAAGGTCAATGCTTTGCTTGAAGGACGTTTCAATGTTTCGTATGATGATATTGAATCAGTTGCACATGGTGCATTACGGCATCGCCTCTTGCTCAATTTTGAAGGGCAAGCTGAAGGCATCAGCACCGATGACATCGTCACAGATTTGCTGAGTGTGGTCAAAAAGAAAAAATAAACACGCGCAACAACTTATTTTACTTATCAAGGCGGATACCTTAGTGTATGCGTCTTTTTTGTTGCGATAGTTGTCTAAAATTAGCACAATATGGCACAATAGAAGCATTGGACAAATTTAGGTAGGGGCTTTTCTCTTGTTAGATCAATATTTAGCGCGTATCGCACATTCAGAACTCACCATGCGCCGTGAAGGATTGCTCAAATCGCTTAAAGGGATTGGGGTTGGCTATGACATCCAGCAAGAAAAAGTTGATGGTCATAACCTTGTCAATATCACTGTACCGATGCACCATCACGAAATGCCTTATATTTTAGTGACCACCAATTATGATTCGGTCTTGGGCAGCACAGGGGCAAATAACAACGCGGCTGCTGTTGCGATTTCATTAGCGATTTTACGTGTTTTTCATTTCATTCGCGGACGCAAAAAACAGCCTTTACCCTTAGAATTTGCGTTCTTTGATGGTCATCATGAACATATGTTGGGAAGTCATGTTTTTGCCCAGACCGTTAATCCAGAAGATATACACTTAGTCATTAACCTTGATTTATGTGGGATTGGCGACGCGGTATTACTGGCAGCAGGTAAGCATGTTGCCAACACGCACGCTCAGAAAGCCGTTGCAACAATGGAAAAAGCAGCGCATCTCAATTTTCAGATGTTGGATGTCTTGCCCCCTTCTAATGAGAAACCGTTCAATGATATGGGAATCCCGACAGTATCGATTTGTATTGCCCCTGAAGAAGATATTGTGCCAATCGTTGGTGTTGCCGTTTCGATCAAAAATCAAGAACGTGTTGCACTCCTGCCGAATGTCTATGAAGGTATTCATTATCCAGAACGCGATACGCTCGACAAAATCCAAGTCGATGCCATGCGCCAAGTGATGCTTATCGTAAATTCGCTAATTTCCAATATGTTGAGCGAGATCAAGACGGATTGGCGTTAATCTGCCTCAATCTCTCTTACTTGTGTTATTCGATATAGCCGAGTGCGCGTAGATTATCCATCACATCTTCGCTGACTTCGCCATTATCAATGCTATCAGTCCGTTGTGAGATAGCATCATGCACAAAATGTGATAATTTGGTATGGAGTTGATCGACACGCTCAGGTTCGTGTATTGCAATATCAACTTCTTCCGCAGGATCATCAGCAACATTGAACAGGTTTTCAACGCGTTCACCCACAAGCGCTAATTTATGATCGCCATCATAAACCCCACGCCGTACTTCATTGAGGTACAAGCGCTCAATGAGTTCAGGTTTACGTGGCTTGAGGATGTTGAGTAGCGTCAATGGCGGATAGGCTTCTGCGTAAGCGATACCACGCTCCGTATCAGGGCGACCATTGAGCGAACTCACTAAGGATAAACCTTTGACATCCGCATTGGGGTCGTCATCAGCGAGTGGAGCTTGTGTATCGGTTATATCCAACATGGTATGAAATAAGCGACGGGTGCTGACATTGGTTGTAACATGCTTGCCTGCTGGAAAACGCTCAGGGTAGCGAATAATCAACGGCACATGCACGAGTTCTTGATAGACCACAAAACTATGCCCTTTATAGCCATGTTCGCCATGCCCTTCGCCATGATCGGCAGCAATAACAACCATCGTATTATCAAGCGTCCCCGATGCTTCTAAATATCTGAATAAACGCCCAAGATGCGTATCTTGATGAGCAATTTCTGCATCATAGTAGCCATCTAATGTATGCCGTTGCCAATCGTGTAACGGTGGATCATCAGGACTGAGCCAATCAGCAGCATCGCCATTAAATTGGCTGATGAAGCGCGTCGCTGCTTTATTTTGCCGTAAACCGGGCGCAACATGATCGACATAATTAGAGGGTGGGAAATATGGGGTATGCGTTCCCATCAAATTTAAGAATGCAAAGAGCGGTTTATCCGCACCACCTTGATGATAACTTTGCCAGTAATCAATGAGGTCATCCACTGAACGGGCGCTATTTCCTTTGAAATTGACCATGCGTGTCCAAGCAGGAACAATCATAGGATTAACTGCCATGCTAAACAAGGCATCATTACTGGCAAACCAATTAGTGACATAACGCGCTAATTTTCGGAATTGCGTGGCAAAATAACGTCTGACAGCACTTCGGGTTTGGTCAACTGGACGATTGGGGGATGCCCCTGCGTAATTATAAAATGAATCGAAGCCCCGTTGTAAACCATGATTCAAGACACCGAGCAAAGGGTTATTACAAAATGCAGCCGTATGGTAATCGCCAACTTGCAAAATTTCGGCAATGGTTGGATGTGCGCCCCCTAATTGCTGAAAGGCTTGTGTTAACTGGTGTGTACTGGGATATAATCCTGTAAACATTGAGGCATGCGATGGTATTGTCCATTGAGCGGGTGCGATAGCCCGTTCAAAGATCGTTGCCTCTTGCGCAAAAGCATCTAAATGGGGAGATGTATCGGCTTGATGCCCATATAATGACAGGCGATCACGCCGTTGTGTATCCAGAACGATGAATAGAATATTGGGTTGAGATGATGCCATTGGCTACTCTCTACATGGATGGGTGATTATGAATCATAAGGGTTAAGCATATCAAGGGCAAGGGGTTCATACAATGGGTTTTTCGTCTCCATTGAACATACTCATGCTGAACTAAAAGAGGGCACTTAAGCCCTCTGAATGTGTCCCTATTGTTGGTTTTTAAGCCGATTACGGCGTGCTTCAATCTGTGCCATGATGTCATCATTAACCTGATCGGCTTCTTTGAGCTTGGCTTCTTCGTACTCAATCAGACGGCTAATATCAGGTTCTTTAAACCCTGTTTCAGGGTTGATAATTTGCTTAACCACGAGATTATCTTCTTCTGCAATTTCAACTGTGACTTCTTCGGCTTGGCTCACTGCAATTCGATTATCATCACTGGTATCGGCTTGTTTGCTATCATCGAGATTGGCTTGTACGTTTGCGAGCGCTTCATCAACCTTGCGTTGTTTTTTACTTTTCTTCATCTCATCAGGCAAATCTTCCGCACGGCTTTGTGACCAACGATACCCCATGAACAACACCATCGAGACCAATGCCAATGGACCAACAATGTTTAATATCCCTAAAATGAATGATAGAATTTGACCAAATATCCAAAGGGCGACCAAGATGCCTGTTATCCCAAAGAATATTTGTGTAAATGTTAATTCCTTAAAATCAAAACGTTTGAGGCGATCCCAAACGCCGACGATATTTTGCATAAAATCTAAGATTTGTTTCATGGCATAGTCTCCGAGTATTTGCTACATCTATTATAACGGACAAATGACGATTTTGAGAACTCGCTTCATAGCGTTTAGCTATGATCGTAGGCAGTCATAGCCACCAATACGCGCAAATTGCACGATACGATGCACAGAATACCGTTTGCGCCTAATTATTAACATCATTTTTATGACAAATAGGATGCGGTAGCGTGTTAACATAAGTGTAATCTTCTCGCATTTTAATGTAATCAGATAAAATTTCTTCATCAGGAGTAGGCAATGAATTTTAAAAAAATATTGATAACAATGTTGGTCTCATTTGTATTTATTAGTATGGCAATGGCACAAGATGTAACACCCCCTGCTGAACCATTATCCGATGACGATACAATCGCCTTATTGGCTGCAACTGGGCTAAATATCTTCCCATTTGACCTGATTGAAGGATCAGCACCTGTATTAGCAGGCTTATCAGCGACATCAACACGGGTTGAGGTATTGACGCTGATTCCTGTTAATTGCTTGATTATCTTTGGCGAAACTCCTGAATTTGGGCGCGTCGCGCAAGATTCCGATATGGGCGATAGTGGCGCACATGACAATCACAGCCCTATTTTGACGAACCTTGAGCCTGAAACAACGTATTACTATCGCCTTCAAGGTAGCGATACCAAGGGTAATTTCTATGTGAGCGATGTCTTTAGCTTTACCACACCTGCTGCGAGTAACGAAGTCAGTGATAATTTGTTATCGCCATCACGCGGTGCGGAAGTCATAGACCTTAGTAGTAACTTCAACAATGGTGCGAACGATAGCTCTTTCGGGATTTTGAATGCTTTTGATGACGATCCCAATACCCAATGGTCAAGTAATGGTGATGGAAATGATGCGTTCTTCACAGTGCAATTAGGCTCAAGATCACAAATTGACACGGTTGGTTTCTGGACACGTACTATGAGCAACGATACGGCTCAGATATTTTCATTCACTGTTACAACAGAAACAGGGGATACTTATGGACCATTTGAATTGCCAGACCCTGAGCAATCGTATGAATTTGATGTGGACTTTGTAGCCGAAACTTTGCGCTTTGATGTTGTTGATAGCAATGGTGGCAATACAGGCGCAATCGAAATTACAGTATCTGGCACACCGCTTGACGAGTGATTAGAACACGATACAAGCCTAATCATAACGAAGCTAGAACATCTCTATAACACTGTGCTAATCTTTAATCGTATAGAATGCGATTACAATAGAAATATTATAGATTAACGATGACGAGTATTTGATAATGACAATTCAAGACCTTGAATTTCAAAAAGCCCATGCCCGATATGATGAAGATAGTAAAATTGCTTTCATCAAATATAGTGGTATCTTATCCGCAGAGGAAAGTACGGCTGTTTATGAGTGGCTTGCTGATTTAGTAGAAGCCATTGGATTAGATACTATCTACGGGGAAGTCTTTGATTTCCGTGAAGTGACTGAATTTGCGGCTGATAATCTGATGCAAGCACGTCGCAATAGTCGCCGTCACAATATGCGTAACAATGTACGGGGTCTACCTGTAGCCATGATTATCTCAAGTTTCTACCAAGAAGAAATCTTACGTGGTCCGATGCAAAATGTAGAAGAAAATAAGCGTAAAACAATCGTTTGGGAAATGGACGATGCCCTCGCATTTTTGCATGAATGGCATGCAGAACAACAAAGCGAATCTTAAACGAACGCTTGATTATCGTAAAAGAGGGAGCATCCAACTGCGGATGTTCCCTCTTTTTTTATACGATTAGATCAATTCAGCTTCACGCACATTGAATGAGCCAACACCGCCTTTGTAGCGGATGATAATGCGTCGTTCAGCAAGATCAAAGCCTTCTGATTGCCACATGCCATTATCATGCTTACGAAGATTTGAAGGAACATCAACTGAGCCAATGCCATTTTTCGCACGGATTTGTATGGCAGCATTTGGTGGGATTGTTACATCAACACTACCCACACCTGCATCAATATCAAGATCAGCATTGGCATCTTCAGGCAGGTAAATTTTAGTCTCACCCACACCTGTATTCATATCGAGCGAGAATTGTTCAGCTTGTTGCGGTAACATCACGGTAAATTGACCCACACCAGCATCAAATTTGAGTGTACGCACCGTCAAGCCTGTCATATCGACTTTGGTTGGACCAACACCACCGTGAATATCAAGGCTGAGAGGAATTGCGGGAGCGAGTTGAATCGTCCATTCAATATTTTTGCTATTGGCAGCGAGACGTAACCCTTGTTTAATCGGTGCTGCGAGGTCTTTACCGCGCCCTGATTGCCGAATTTTAACAACTTTTTCTGCATCCCCTTCAACTGAGAAGTCGATTTCGCCGACATGGGTTAGATGTGCATCGACGAGCTTGTCACTACTTGCCTCTAGCGCACTAATGTTATTTCTACCTGCTGCAAAGTTCACTTTGACGCGTGCTGTTTCTACGCCATCTTTATCCACATCGAGGTGCGTTTCTTGGATTTCTTCTTCACCTGCCAGTGAATTTGCCATATCTCTAATACTTTGACCTAAATTTGCAAAATCGAATGACCATTCAACTTCACCATCGGCTGACTTACGTTTTGGTTTTTCATTTTGTTCTGTCATTTTATATCCCCTTTTTTCTTTTTCTAAATAAGCCACGAGTATGGCTTATGTATAAACATTTCTACTGTATACTACGCAAGAAGTGTTTGATTTGTTTTAAGTATCCGCAAAATTGGTGGTAAAATGACGAACTCTAATATGAATCTGATAGTATGGATGGGCGTAGCACTCATTGCTTTAACAGGATGTGGTTCGCTTGTGCCAGCAAAAACACCCCCCCAATTAAGCCATACGCCCGGTTCACCATTAACCATTACAGATGATCGCATTGATGCAACTTGGTTTATACTCAATTATCCTGACGGGTGGCGTGTTGTCACCAATATTGCGATTGAACCCATACGCTTGACATTGGTATCCCCTGATGAGGCAATGGTTATCATCATAGCAGAGACAACAGACATCGACTTTTCAATCAGCACACCACAAGCAGGGATTCATAGTCGATGGGAGATGTTGCGCCATGAGGGTCGTGATTTATCCATTTACGGAGAGATAGATGATGCGTTTGCTGCACAATTTGATATTATTTTTGATAGCATATCCGCATCAATTGACTTTCCTTAGAAGCATTAAGACACGTTGCATGCACTGAGGCTACATTGGTGGTATACTCAAAAAGAATTCTTATCATAAATACAAAGTCATTATTACGGATTTGGAGGTATAGCCGTGAGTCATTGGTCTAATAAATATGTAATCGGTCTCACGGGGAATATTGCGACTGGTAAGAGCGTTGTGCGTAAGATGCTACAACATGCTGGTGCTTACACAATTGACGCAGATCAAATCGCCCATCAAACCATGATGCCCGGCGCACCCGCATATAAGCCCGTTATTGCAACTTTTGGGCAATTTATTATCGGTTCAGATAAACGCATCAATCGTCAGATGCTGGGTCAAATGGTTTTTGGAAACCCCGAAGCACTTAAAAAATTAGAAGCAATTACACATCCCATTGTGCGTCAAGCAATTGATGCGCTTGTCAAACGCTCAAAACAACGTGTGGTTGTCATTGAAGCGATTAAATTACTTGATGGTGATTTAAAAGATTGGGTTGATACAATTTGGGTTGTGAATGCGAGTAAGGCATCACAATACAAACGCCTTGTAGGGCAACGCAAAATGAGCGAAGCCGATGCCAAGCAACGCATTTTAGCGCAAAGTCCACAAGAAGCAAAAGTTAAACAAGCCACTGTCGTTATCCAAAATGATGGTGATGTTGAACAAACATGGAAGCAAGTCCAACTTCAGTGGAATGAAATCAAGAAACAATTATCACAAGCAAGTACGAGTGCTGCACCTGCTCAATCATCAGCAGCGCCAGCAGCACAACAAGCAACACCTGCTGCTATCGAAGAACCTGCTGAAACCATTTCTATTGATGGTATGAATATCCGACGTGGTAAGCCTGATAATGCCCAACAAATTGCAGAATTTATATCTGCAAATGGTGATAAAGGGGCAGTTAGTCGGATGGATGTGATGATGTCATTTGGGCAAAAGAGTTTCTTCCTTGCCCAATCAGAAGACGATACGGTGCTGAGTATCCTCGGTTGGACAGTCGAAAACCTTGTGACGAGTATGGATGAATTTTATATCAAGCCCGGTGTCCCGGTTAAAGGGGCTGTCCATGCCCTATCCGTTGCAGTAGAAGAAGCATCGATTGAACTACAGAGTGAAGCAGCATTTTTGTTCCTGCCCAATAACATTAATGATGCGATTGTCACTGCATTTAAAGAACATGGTTATGCAGCGATAACACTTAAAGAAATTAAAATCCCGATTTGGCGTGAAGCCGTCGAAGAAAGTATGCGTAACGCAACAGATCAAATCGTATTATGGAAGCAATTACGTCAAGATCGCGTTTTACAACCGATTTAAT
>JBAUIA010000442.1:0-8464 GCA_049680565.1 Phototrophicaceae bacterium | reverse complement strand
TCAGTGCGATAGCATCAAGTGTTTGTAAGATCGGAGACGTGATATTTGGATTGCGATTATAATTACCCGCAATGATAATCACTATCTGGAATAGATTAAAAATAGTCCCTAAACCACCTAATACGATCAGTGCAAGCCATAGCCACCGTTGATATTGCTGCATATAGTCTCCTTCTTTTGAGTATTTTGTCCCACAATAAGAAACACATTTACAGCGCAATCGGTTCACTTCTGCTTGTAACATTGATTAGATAACCGATTAATCCACAATTCGCAAAGTCATTAGGCTTTGATCTTCTGTGCCAACGACATTGCTACCTTCACTCATAATATAATTCAAATAATCCAGATGATGTTGTTCGAGCTTTTCACCGGGGACGAGTAACGGGATACCGGGTGGATAAGGAATGATATTTTCCGCAACAATTGCACCAATCGCTTCTGCAATCGGCACAACGCGCGATTTTGCAAAGTAGGCATCACGCGGTGTAATGTGCAGTTCAGGTAATTGTGCTGGCGGTGTAACTTCATCTTTACTCGAAATTGGCGCGCGGCTATTATCCGATAAGACTTGCAATGCCCCTAATAGCTTATCAATAGATGCTGAGGTATCACCAATTGTCACTGAAAATATAACGTGGCGTAAATCCGAAAATTCGCCATCAATGCCATGTGTATCGCGCAAAATTTGGTAGGCTTCATAGCCTGAATAACCTGCATCCGTCACACGAATGATTAATTTAGTTGGGTCATAGGCATAAATCCCATGTGCGCCTAACAAGTCATCGCCATAGCACCATAAGCCTTCCATCTGCTGAATCTTTTGCCGTGCCGATGCACACAAGCCAATCACATGATCGAGTTGTTCACGTCCTTGGGTTGCCATCTGCATCCGCGCAAAATCGAGCGTTGCGAGTAAAGGCGAACTCGGTGATGAACTTTGCAATAAGGATAGCACCTGCCCTACCCGAGATAAATTCAAACGGTCACTGCTATTAACATGCAACATAGATGCTTGTGTGAGTGCGCCTTGTGTTTTATGGGTACTCTGAATCACCATATCTGTGCCTAAGCGTGTGGCAGATTGGGGCAAGCCTTCATGAAAATTGAGATGTGACCCATGCGCTTCATCCACAATAAGCACTGCCCCATGTCGATGCGCGATTTCAGCAATTTTTGCAGTATCTGATAAAACACCATAATAATTAGGGGATGTAATATGTACGGCTACAATATTGTCGTGTTGTTGAAATAATTGTTCAATGACTTCAGCGCGTACCGCTAAAGATGATCCAACTTCTGGATGAAATTCTGGCGGAATATAAACAGGGGTTGCACCCGATAAGACCACACCACCATAAACTGAGCGATGCGACGCACGCGCCATGATGACTTTTTGTCCAGCGCGTGCCACACTCATGATTGCACCTTCATTACCAACCGTTGAGCCATTAATCAAAAAAAATGTGTGATCGGCACCATAGGCATCGGCAGCCATTTCTTGCGCTTCTTTGAGCGCTCCTTTTGGTGAATGTAAATAATCAATAATACCGTTAATCTCAACCAAATCGGCTGCGTAAATTTCGTGTCCAATATACGCCTCCAGCATCGGATGAAGTGTCATTGTGCCTTTATGCCCCGGCATATGAAACGAGGTGTTATAGCGTTCTTTTTCTATAAGCAAACTCGCCAAATACGGCATGCGCGTATGGTCAATACGTGTCGGATTTATCATTAAATTGTATCCTTGAAATGAGATAAAGTACGAGCGAAGATTATACGATAATTTTAACAGATATGCAGAATTTTGTCGCTATTAAAGCAAATGACCTGTGATTGTTGCTTATCACAGGTCATTTACTTTATCAGTTGTTAAAGCATCAACTTTAGTCAAGCAGTTTAACAATTTTCTCTACACGCTCAGACATTGCGCTCATCACTTGAGTCGCAAATGTAGGCGTTTGTTGAATCAGCCATAAGAATTGATGACGTTTCATTGTTGATAATGTTACATCGGTCACAGCGATAGCGGTTGTATTATACGCTGATTTACCCAGCATAACATCTTCACCGAGAATTGCGCCTGCTTCTAATGTATCAATCACGAGATCGTTATACACCACTTGTACGCGCCCAGCAATTACACCATATACGAGTTCGCCTGTATCGCCTGAATTAAAGATGACAGTACCAGCTTTGTAGGTGACTACATCTTTTTGTGTGTTGAAATAGTTGACTGCAACCATTGTCAGTCTCCTTATAATTACGCTGTTAAGTTATTTAACATTTACTTAATGTAATTATAAACTAGATCAATCTTTTTGTAAAATTAAGAATTGTAAAAATTTGTATATAATTTATAAAAACCTTTATTTTACTGAATCACAGCATATTTAAGATTAAATTATTGATAAGATTCTTATGTTAAGCAGCCTCATTTTTTGATTAAGAGATAGCTATAAATCATTAACAATACATCACAGATAGCGATGAAAATAGCTGAAATATAAATGCGTACAAGCCCTCATAATCCCAGTTTGAGGGATAACACACTATCATTTTCTTGGTATACTCATTTCAATTGAACAAATAAAGGATACTCATGATGGAGAAAAAAGCAGGAGCAGGTATCGGTATTGGCATTGCAATTGGCGTTGCATTTGCGATCATATTCGATAATATTGCGCTTGGTATGTTACTAGGGCTTGCAGTCGGTGCTGGGATAGGTGCTAGCCCGAATAACCAAGAAAAAAACAAAGATAGTGAAGACCCTATAAACATAGAATATAGCGATATAAGAGATTCAGTTTGAATTGACTGATAACTTTTTTCATGCCTTCATATAAATATGAAGGCTAAAAAGGATCATCTTAGTTGATTAAAGAACAAATCACACGCTGCAATTGTACCTTTTCTCACGCATAATCTTATTTAGTTTCCCAATTTCGGACTTTTTCTGCTTTGAGCAATTCTTCTGGTGAATTGGCTTGTGTATCGTACCAATCTTTAAGATTTTGCAAGCCTTCGTTGAATGTGACTTGTGGCTCAAATCCGAGTAACTGCCCTGCTTTGCTGCTATCAGCATAGAGGCGTAAAATATCGCCCGGACGTGGCTCATCATAGATGATTTTGGCATCGTCAAGTTCCACCACTTGCTTGATTGTTTCAGCGAGTTCACGAACTGTCATTTCGTAATTGCTGCCAATATTAATGGTTTGACCAACTGCCTCATCAGTGATACCAGCCAGCAGAATACCGCGTGCGGTATCTTCAACATAGGTAAAATCACGGGTTTGCGTACCGTCTCCAAAAATAATCATCGGTTGACCTGCCATTGCGCGTAACATAAATTTAGGAATCACTTCCCCACTATCGCCTTCGTGATGACTACGTGGACCAAAGGCATTGAATGGACGCACAATGACTGTCGGATACCCATAGCTTTCATAAAATGCGCGTGTATAACACTCCCCTGCTAATTTGGATGCGCCGTAGACTGTCATTGGATAAGTGGGATGATCTTCAGGCATTGGGACAGTTTTCGCTGTGCCATAGACTTGTGAGGTACTCGTATAGACAAAGCGCCCGACCCCCACCGCACGCGCAGCTTGTAGCAAATTCAAAGTTGCAGTTGCATTGACATCATGATTTTCCAAGGGTGCATGTAAAGAATGGCGCACCCCTAAACAAGCTAGATGAAAGACAATATCAATATCATGGAGTAATTCTCGTACAAGGTTCGTTTCACGAATATCAATGCCATGGATGGATAATCCTTCTTTATTGCTTATGGTATCCAAATTATCACGTTTGCCATTGATGAAATTATCCACCACACGCACACTCGCGCCTGCATCTAATAATAAGCGCACTAACATCGAGCCAATAAACCCTGCGCCACCTGTAACCAGTACTTTTTTTCCGTTGAGATCAGTCATAAACCATCCTTTATTAAGCGAATAAGCATTGTGTTATTAACAATCCAGTTTGAATATTTATTATACTATACGCACAGGATGATTTTATTTTCAGGCGCAATCAGGGAATATAAAAAGACTGCTAGTATACAATATATTCAATCAGGCTCTTAGTCATGGATGCAGCCTGTTTGCCATTCAAAGCCACTATCGTTTAGCAAAGTATCGGCAGCATCAGGTCCCCATGAGCCTTGCGTGTAGGTTTGGAGTGGATTACCTTGATTGGCTTCCCATGCTTTGATGATAGGGTCTACAATGCGCCATGCTTGTTCAATTTCATCACTACGAATGAAAAGCGAGGCATCACCATTGAGCGCATCCACCAAGAGGCGTTCATAGGCTTCGGGGATTGCACCCTCACCAAATGCTGTTGTGTAGTGCCAATCCATATCGACAATTTCCGTTTTGACCGCTTCCGCAGGCACTTTTGTCTCAAACTGGAAATGGATGCCTTCATCAGGCTGGATACAGAGTGTGAGCACATTCCGTTGTAATTCTTCACCAATATTCATATCAAACATCATGCGCGGAGGTTGCTTAAATTCAATCGCAATCTGAGATACCTTCTCTTTGAGTGCCTTGCCACTCCGCAGATAAAATGGCACACCTTGCCAACGCCAATTATCAATATAGAGCTTGAAGGCTGCATAAGTGGGGGTTAAGCTATTATCCGCTACACCATCAGCAGCTTGATACCCGTCGTACTGCCCACGAATGGCATCTGCTAAATCCACCGAGCGAATAGACTTCAACACTTTCACTTTTTCATTCCGCAATTCATCGGCACTGAATGATGCAGGTGGTTCCATCGCTGTGAGCGTTAATAATTGCAATAAATGATTCTGAATCATATCGCGCATGACCCCTGCATGGTCATAATAACCTGCCCGATGTCCTACATCGACACTTTCAGCAACGGTGATTTGCACATTATCAATATGCTCACGACTCCAAACACTCTCAAATACACGGTTTGCAAATCGGAAAAATAAGATATTTTGCGCGGTCTCTTTACCCAGATAATGGTCAATGCGATAAATTTGCGACTCATGGAACACACGATGCACAACCTCATTGAGTTCAGTTGCAGTTTCTAAATCCGTACCAAATGGTTTTTCGATAATGATCTTACGCGCACCATGTGTTTCGAGGTGCATCCCCGTTTGACCCAAATTATTAATCGTGGGTTCAATAAAACGTGGCGCAATCGCTAGATAATACAGGCGATCAACTGGATGCCCTTCTGACAAGCCATCTAAATGATATTCAAGGCGTTCAAAACTCTCGATTTCTGTCAAATTACCTTGTACATAGCTGATTCGTCCACAAAATGTTGACCATTTTTCTTCATCGAAGGTGTTACCTGTATAAGCATGTAAGCCTTCCAAAAAATGTGCTCGCAATGCGTCTGTCGTATATGCCTCAATAGAAAACCCGACAATATGAAAGTCATCGGGCAGATGATTCTTGATGTATTGATTGAATAAGGCGGGAATTAATTTACGTTGTGCGAGATCGCCAGTTGCACCAAAGATGACTAGCGTTGAGGGACGTTCAGACATAGCGCGTATGCCTCCTTATGGGGTATAGGTCTATCATTGATATGAGATTTTACGCAAAAATAGAAAGGGTTTGGCATACCAAACCCCGTACAATGACTAGTGATTATCTTAATTAATCGTCTTTTTTAGCAATCGCATGACCACCAAATTGATTGCGTGTTACATTGAGCAATTTATCGGTGTAATTTTCGCCCTCGCGTGAGCGCAAACGGCGTAAAAGTGCTGCGGTGATAACAGGCGCGGATACATCCAAATCAATGGCTTCAAAGACTGTCCAGCGTCCTTCGCCACTATCGGATACATAAGCTGCAATATCGTCAAAGTCTTGGTCATTATCAAAGGCATCGTGCATTAGATCAAGCAGCCATGAACGCACCACTGAGCCATCTTGCCAAATACGCGAAATTTCTGCCATATCAAGACCAAATTCTTCTTTGGCTTTCATAATCGCAAAGCCTTCTGCGTAGGCTTGCATCATGCCATACTCAATGCCATTATGAACCATTTTCACGAAATGCCCTGAGCCATTTGGTCCCACATAACCCCAGCCCTTATCCTCAGCAGGTGCGAGTGTTTTTAAGATTGGGCTGATATGCTCAACGTTATCTTTAGCGCCACCCACCATCATGCTATAACCTTCTTTGAGTCCCCACACACCACCTGATGTACCAACATCAATCATATTAATACCTTTTTCGGCGAGGGATTCCGCATGTTCCATCGTGAGTTTGTAGTTGCTATTGCCCCCATCAATCACAATATCGCCTTCATCCAGCAAATTACCTAAGTTATCGAGTGTGCTGGTTGTTGGCTTTCCTGATGGTACCATCACCCAAACAATTTTTGGGGAGTCTAATTTACCCACTAAATCTTCGAGGCTGCTGGACGCAATCGCACCATTATCGGCTGCTTCTTTGACGGCATCATCACTGAGGTCTGTCACAACAACATCATGCCCCCCTGCAATCAGACGCTTGGTCATATTTGCGCCCATTTTTCCTAAGCCAACCATTCCTAATTTCATACGATATTGCTCCTCATTGGTTTAATATAATTCATTGGTAATAAAACTAAACAATTGGGATAATCCAATCCCTGTCTACACAAATGACATTCTTAAACATATTTTTTCTTTAAACTGTCTCAACATTAACCGAAACGGCTCTAAACTAAGTCACATACTTCAAAACGTGTAAATTCTGTTCAACGATCTCATCAGCACGCGCCACTAAATCATCAAAGTCATCTTCTGCATGGATAAAACGCCCTGTCAATTTATCTGCCAGACCACGCGCTAGATTAACACAAAGTACCCCTACTTTTTCAATCGGTGTCCAATTTTCGGCGGGGATGTCCTCGAAAAATTCATGATCGGTCATATCAGTTAGGACAAGACCGGGACTAATAGCGAAGAAACTCACACCTGTATCTTCGGCTGCTGCTGCACAGCTATCTGTAAAGCGCATTAAGGCTGTTTTACTGACAGAATAAGCTGACATTTCTTTGCTTGGGCGTGTGCCACTCAAACTCCCCATATTAATGACACGTCCACTACCACGTTCGACCATCGCAGGAACAATCGCGCGTGTTACCATAAATACCCCTTTGACATTCACTTCTTGAATCTGCCACCAACGCTCAATATCAACATCCCAAGGCAGATAACCACCATCACCAATACCTGCATTATTGACTAAGAGATCAATTTTGCCGTAAGTATCAACGATTGCATTAATTGCTTGCTGCACTGACTCAGCATCGGTGACATCCATAGGATAGGCTGTACACACACCACCTGCATCTGTAATCATCTGAACAGTTTCAGCTAGTTTTTCTTCATTGCGGGCGGTGACAGCAACCTTAGCACCTTCCATTGCCAAAACACGCGCCACTTCACGCCCGATACCTCGACTGCCACCTGTGATAACAGCAACTTGACTGTCTAATGTTTTTTCAGTCATACTAATCTCCTCAGCTTTTCAACAAAATTTACTATATCATAAATCTTGTATTAGCTCGCGCACACGCGGTAACAACTGCTCGGCAGGATCATCCACAATCCAATGAGGATCAAGGTCTGCAAGCGTTCGTAAACCTGTTTTTGTGAATGGTGTGGATACGGCAATAACGTGCATCCCTGCATTGATTGCAGCTTGTACCCCTGATGGTGAATCTTCAATGACGAGTGTATTATTCGGTGATACGCCCAGATGATCGGCTACAAGATGATAAATTTCAGCATCAGGCTTACCATTGGTAACATCATCGCGCGTCGCTACAAAATTAAATTGATCGCGCATATCCAGAGTATCTAAAATGTAGCTCACCTGCTGACAGTACGACATTGTCGCCAAACCAACTTTGCAGCCTTCGGCGCGCACAGTGTGCAATAAGTCAATCGTATGTGACCATTGATTATCATGTAGCACTTGTGGGTCTGCAATCATCGCTTGATAATATGCAAGCCGAACTTGCACAAAGGCTTGCCATGCTGTCGAAACACCAAATTCAGCTTGACGCTTTTCTGCCTTTGCGCTCAAATCAAAGCGATCAATCAATCCTTGCGCGACCTCTTGCCGACTTAAACCAACAAAATCTTTAAAGGCTTCGATAGCTTCGGATTCTGTCAAGCTATAAGGGCATAATTCAACGGCTGCCTTTGCATACGACAAGGCTTTAAGTTTTTCGGTTTTCAGCAATGTTCCATCTAAATCAAAGATAACAGCCTCTATCGGCATAGTGATTGCTCCTATAGCTAGCAACATTACAGAATTCAGAAACAAATGACAACAGCGTATCTTATTTATAACGGACATGACACTTACCATATCCGCTATAAACAGAATTATTTTCCGTATTGGAGAAGAGTGCGACCTTTATGATGAAGGATTGGTCTTAACAAATCCTTACACCAAGTAACCCGAT
>JBAUIA010000441.1:0-12675 GCA_049680565.1 Phototrophicaceae bacterium | reverse complement strand
GGTGGCATGATAATATCATTCACCAATGAATTAACGATACCTGTGAACGCTGTACCGATGATAATACCCACAGCAAGATCAATGACATTGCCACGCATAATGAACTTCTGAAATTCTTGTAACATATATACCCCTTTATTGTGTAGAACAGATGTGTTTAATCTTCCAGTTCATATTATATGCGTTACGAGAATTGTCGCAATCCGTACTATTACGGATAATGAGTGCATATAGTACGGTTATTTTTAATGTGCTTTATTTATTTTTCCATTCAGGTTTGCGCTTATTGACAAAGGCATCCATACCTTCTTGCTTATCATCTGTGCCGAATGCGAGTAGGAAATTTTTCTTCTCGATGATTAAACCTTCGCTGAGGGTTGCTTCATAGGCTTGATTGATGGCATCTTTTGTCAGTTGAATCGCAATTTGGGACATTGAGGCAACTTTTGCAGCCATTTTTAGCGCTTCATCAAGGTAAATTTCAGGGGCGACAACACGATTCACCAAGCCATAATTGAGTGCTTCTTCAGCAGATAATTTACGATCTGTCAGCATGATTTCCATTGCGAGGGCTTTACCGAGGGCGCGAGTCATGCGTTGTGTGCCACCACCACCCGGTAAAATACCAAGATTGATTTCAGGTTGACCAAAAACGGCGCTTTCGCTAGCGACAATCATATCGCACGCCATCGCCATTTCGCAGCCACCACCAAGCGCATACCCACTCACCGCAGCGATGATGGGTTTCTTATAGCGGCTAAAATTAAAGTTATCACTGACGGAACTACTTTTGAGTTGGTCAACGTAGGTTAAGCCTGCCATCTCTTTAATATCTGCCCCTGCTGCAAAGGCGCGTTCATTGCCTGTGATAACCATGCAACTAATGTCATCATCAGCATCAAAAACAGTCAGTGCCTGATGCAATTCGGACATCAACTGGTTGTTGAGCGCATTCAGTGCTTTCGGGCGATTAAGGCGGATTAATCCAACGTGTTCAACGGGAACTTCAACGATAATATTCTCATAATCAGACATAGAAAAAGACTCCTAAAAATGGGTGTAATTAAATCATTATTTAATTACCAAGTGTACCACATTTTAGGATAGATTTTGTGCTACGACCTAATATGAATCATCATCATAGAAGTCGTCTTCGTCTTCATCAAGCCAATCATTTTTGCGTTTTTCAGGGGGATCATCGTCATCATCAGAGTTTAAGAATAGGTAGCCACTCAAGTAGGTAAACAAGCCTGATATAACGAGCCATATCGTTGGGTCAAAGGCAGGGAAAACGGTTTGCAACCAGAGTACAACGATCATCATGCAGATGCATACTAACATCAAGACAAGCGCACTCAGTTTAATGGCTAATGTGCCACAACTTTCAAGCTGACGATTGAGTTGTGACTCATAATGACCACGTTTTGGTTTTTGCTTGCGTTTACGCTTTGCCAAGAGGGTTTTCCGAGTATTTTTGACAGATATTTTTAGAGTAACACACTAATTATCAAAATCATCTTAGAGAGATTTTCTTTGCATCAAATACGTTTTTATCTGTACCTCTCATCGCTTACTCGCTGTTCGTCCTCAATCCAATCACTTGGCTCATCAAAGTAATCATCCCGCAATTGATTTTTAGGCTTCCATTCGTCATATTCTTCAAAAAGATGCGGTGCATAGCGATATAACTCTTGTCCGAACTCGCTATTGAGTAACTTATTTGTATCAATCTTGCGCGAGAAGATACGCCATTCACGCGGAAGACGCACGAATTGTCCAACAGGTAAAAAATTAGTGCTACGCCCAAAAAATAATTTATCTACCAAACCAGTTGTTTCAGGTGATACTTTTTCGTGCAGAAACAAGCCACGTCGGCTATTTTTGCCACCGCCTTTGATGCCCAAATGACTCACATTATCCCATGTGCTGAACAATTTAGAGCCACCGCGTTCAACTTCAATCCCTTCTTCAAAGAGGGTCACACGCGATTGTGTCATGAAGATGATACTCCACCATAGTAAGAAACCATCAACAAGAAGTAGAAATGGAAATATCAGAAACGGCATTTCGCCTGTACCAAGCACACTCCTTAATGCAAATGTATGAATCCCTGCGACAAGTAATCCCATGGATAGCACAAATAATCGCATCGGTAAGCCCGGTTTGTAAACACTCATACGCTTGCGTTTCATTTTATTTTCTCCTTGATTAGGTCATCGTCACCAAAAATATGAGGGGCATAATAATAAACAATTTCGCCAAATTCAGTCTTTTTGAATTGTTCTAAATTTATGGAATAACCTTTTAACAAACCATCTGATTGTTGTGGTACACGAACACCGATTAATTCAATAAAATTTGGGTCATATTGATGATGCAACATACGCTCAATGATACCGCCATTAACATGCTTTTCGATTGGGTCATGGGTGATGATACCTGCTGCATGAGACCGTCCTTGCTCACGTAGATCAAAGCACCAACAATTTTCCCACTCGGTAAAGGCATAACTATTGCCGTGCCTTGAGCCAATCCCATTATCATAAATTTCAATTTGTGCAGATAATTGGTTGAATAATACGACGATCATCACAGCATATAATATAGAAACACCTGCTATCACGATAAACTCGAATGGTGTACTCGATGCAAATGCTTGCCCTGATATGACAAGTTGAACAATGAATAAACCAATCACGACCATAATCATGATGACTGCCCAAGGGGATTGCTTGAATACTTTTATCGGTGGTGTATCATTTTTAGGTTTTGTTTTTTGCATAGTTGTTGTCCCTCCTATTATCATCTTATAATACATGGAAACACAAAAACCCCCGAATGATTGGGGGTCTGGTTTTTAGTTATAATGAGCTTGCTTGCTTAAAAATCACTCAACGTAAGGCATGAGAAATTCATCAGGCAATAAGTTCAACATCAATAAACCAACTTCGCGTGCAGCGCCTTCATTTGGGGTTTGATCGACCAAAACTTTATAGCGTTTGCCACGAATCCCTTCCATTACCCAATGATTACTCGCCAAAATCGTATAGCCATCAGGCACAGTGTCCCAACTTTTAGACTCCCAAAAGCGATAGGTTTTCATCGCCTCTTTGACCTCTTGCCATTGCTCATGTGTGGGATGCCAATCAATTGCTTGTGCTGGCGGACCCGGCATTGCACCAATATGCCCAATGCTACGCCGAGCAATCGCATGGATAACATCATCAGCTTGCCACAAGCGTAAGGTTAAATCTGTACCATAAGTAGGGATAAAGCTAAAACGATAGGCTTCCGCGATATGATCGTCTTTTGCCCAGTCTGACAAACTGCGTTCATGTAATGCCAGCAGATGCTCACTAAATAATTCATTACGCCAACGGGTGATACCTTGGGCATTTTTGGGGAAAAATAATGTGCTAGGGATAATATCGATGGTGCTACCGAGTTGCTCGTAGCGTTGCTGTAATTCACGCGCATCTTGCTCGCTGATACCACGCCGTAATAATACAGGTAAGTGCGTCAACCAATCGCGTGCTTCGTTAACATCAACGACAGCAAGCGGTAATATTTGTTGAATACTATTCATCACTGCTAGGGTTACAGATAATTGATCGGTACCAATATCCGTCAGCAACACATCATAGGTCATAGCGTGTGAATCCGCGTCTCATTGATCGGTTCATCTATCATTAAACACGAAAGTCGCATAAAAAAGGATATACAATTTGTTATCTTAGCGAAATTGGGTAATCTGACTGCGTATCAATGGATTGTATCCGTTATAATGGTACAACATACACCTAAATTTGTGACCAAAAAGGGAGTTCTATGTCAATAACTGTTATCGCTAAACGTGACCTTGAAGGCTATATCCTCGAAACAACCATTACTGTTAATATTCCAAAAGGCACAACGGGACAATTGGTGAACCATGTTCGCAATGATATTGTAATTGTGCAATTTGATGTGCCATCATTAGGGGCGCTACGGGTGAACCGCAATGATTTAATCATCAACAATACGATTGAATCAGTTGTATCAGATGCTGAACGCATTATTAACACGAAGCCATTTATTGCAGGGGATGTCCATCGTGCATTAGATGACACCTTAATTCGTGCGCTAGAATTACTCGTAACCGATGATAATAAAGCGGATGTCCAAAAATTAATTCAGTTATTTAAAAGTATTCCGAAGCAATATCATCTAACAAAAACAGAAAATACTTCAACTTTATGACCTATCCATCTGTCATAATAAGCAATCTTTAGGCTTATGATAGGTCATCATCGGTATAATGAGGTACAGTTATAAGTAAATTATGATTTTTGTAAAAAATGTGCCTATATCACTCATCAAATTAAGTATAAAGTCGAGCGTCTTGATTCATGCCTGAACCCGTGCAAGCAACCGAACAACACATCTCATCATCCATTGTGTATCATAATACAGATGTACAACATCGCTATTATCTGCTCATTCCATCACCGAATACAACAGAATTTACAGTGTTACTCCAAAAAACAGATGATGATATGTGGGCAATACCTTCCTTTGAACCGTATGAACATCATTATGCTGTGGTACAACATATCAACGATAGCGCTAAAGAAACATGGGGATTAGATGTTGCTGTATTACGGTGTTTTGCTACGCATAGTGATCCTGAACAAGGCGAAATCCGCTTTTATGCGCTCGATAATATTAGTAAAGCCGATTGGCAATGCCCTGAAGGCATGAAATGGGCAAATGAACATGAACTTGCGTATGCAACAATTGCCAGTAACCTACAACGCAATATCTTAATGGAGTGGTTTCAGTGGCGACATAGTGATGATTCCTTGCGGTCAGCATGGATGCGTTCAGGATGGTATCCAAAACTTGCCCATTGGATGGTTGATCTGGCTGATCGTATGTCGATGAGAGGTATCAAAACCCCGCATCAAGTGCGGATTTGGGCGCGTTCTGCTACGATGCGGCTTGAAACTGATGATGGTACATTATTCTTAAAAGCTGTCCCTGAATTTTTTAATTATGAACCTGTTATCACGCGCGTTCTTTCGATTCGTTATCCTGATCGTGCGCCTGATGTACGTGCTGTTCATGTTGAAAATGGCTGGATGCTCATGCGTGAATTTCAAGGCACAACGCTCACCCATGTTAATGATATAAAAATGTGGGAGCGTACTATAAAAGAGTTCGCACGCTTACAAATTGATATGATTAGCAACACACAATCATTGGTTGCATTGGGTGTTCCTGATCGTAATGTCGATTATCTCGCGTCACAAGTTGAGCGCTTAATGAACGATTTGCCTGATACCTTGAATGATGACGAAAAATACAAACTTCGCACGATGTCGTCAACCTTACGCAGCATGTG
This sequence comes from Phototrophicaceae bacterium, assembly GCA_049680565.1. Taxonomy (GTDB): domain Bacteria; phylum Chloroflexota; class Anaerolineae; order Aggregatilineales; family Phototrophicaceae; genus JAUZRW01. Next base: position 7,292 of record JBAUIA010000441.1, on the reverse strand, counting down.
CCACGAACTTGCTGAATTCAATATCCCATTGACGCTCACACATGGCGATTTTTGGTCGGGGCAAGTTGTTTTCAAAGATGATGGTAAATGTCTCTTTTTTGATTGGTCGGATGCTGCCATTTCACATCCATTTTTTGATATGTGTACCTTCTTAGCAGAAGTGAATGAAGAATTACCACATGTGCCAAATGCACGTAATCATTTGCTGATGATTTATCTCAATGAATGGACACGCTACGAACCATTACCCAATCTCAAACATGCTTATGCCTTATCAATGGTATTGGGCTATCTACATCAAGCCTTATTTTATTATGTTCATATTTTGCCAAAGGTTGAAAACGCAGCGCGTTGGGAACTGAGTGGTATGCTGACGTACCTCTTACGGCATGTCCTCAATGAGATGCAGGATTTTCAAGATTAGCTCATGAAAATAGATATGGCATTATCGCCTCATCCGCATGATCTTGAGCAATTACGGCTTGGCATAGCGCATTATAATGTTACACAAGTCCCACAATTGCTGGATTTGATGAAAATTAACTTCGCCGTCGTCATGATAGAAAATGATCGCATTGTTGCAGGGTCGCTTTGCGAGATTGACTGGGGTTGGCTCTACTTCGATACGGTGTGGACACATGAATCAGTAAGAGGCAAAGGCTACGGAACATTGATTATGCAAGCTGCGGAAAGTTATGCGTATCAAAAAGGTATTGATAGCGCTTACTTATTCACAACTAGTTTTCAAGCACGTCCATTTTACGAAAAATTAGGCTATGAAACTTTTGGCGATGTTGATAATCATCCGAATGGACATCATTTCTATTATTTGCGAAAATATCAATTAGCGCAGATAGCAATTGATCCCCGTATTACTATTCAAGAACCGCCCATTCAAGCGAGTTCAAATATTCTTGAGAATGGTCTGCTGGATACCATCGCCCAAACTGCTCCCTTGCATGTGCGTAAAATTACACTACTGCTGCGCGATGATGATGGTGAAATCATGGGCGGATGTGTGGGCAGCCAATTTTGGGATTGGTTCGATCTGCATATTTTGTGGATAAGCGATCCCTTACAAGGACAAGGGTGGGGAAGTAAATTGCTCCATGCCTTAGAAAATGAAGTCAAACAACGACAATTAAATGGCATTCTGTGTGATACCACAAGTTTTCAAGCCTTGCCATTTTATCAAGCACGCGGATTTGAAATTGTGGGTTCATTGAGTAACCGTCCCCCAAACCATAAAACCACCTTTCTCAAAAAGAGTCTGTGATAAGATTTACACACGCCGATCAATCCTAAATAGTCTATTTCATTGGGATAGCAAAATTCATTTATGGCAGTCATACTATGCCTTGTATATGAATTAGACTGTCCAACAAGTAGTAAACTAAGCTCAATAACAGGCTTTAATCTTAGCTGTCAGCCATCATCTAGTTAGCTGAACGTGAAAATAGTGTTCTATCACCTGTTTTTCTTCGTGTCTTCGTCGCTCTGTGGTGAAAATGCTTTTTTGTGCTTAATTCGTCTGGATTCATTTTACATATGACGTACTATATAAAATACGTGTTAATAAATGTCCATTAATGCAATAGATAAGGAATATTATATGTTAAAAGAACTTGATGTCAGCCAAGATGCACTCTGGAAGCAACGATTCCGCACGCCTGTTGTGGGATGGTCACAGATTGCTAGCCAAAACTCAGATCATGGCTTGGTTTGTACCAATCGTGATGGTATTTTCCAATTATATGCGTGGCATGTGCCATCAGGTGATCTCACCCAATTGACCCATCATAGTGCAGGAGTTGTTTTTGGTGTTATTTCCGCAGATGGTCAATCGGTCTATTATTTGGATGATAAAGAAGGCAACGAAATCGGACATTTTGTGAACGTTCCCTTTGCAGGTGGCACAGCACAAGACCTCACGCCCGATATGCCTGATTATGCGTCTTGGTATATCACAGAATCGCATAGTGGTAATGTCATCGGCTTAACGGCTGCTGCGCGTGAATGGGGTTTCCGTGTTTATGTCATTGATAAATCAGGAAAAATCTTGTTCACCTACGAAAATGGCTCGCGCTCAGTAGGACCTAATCTATCCCATGATGGCACAATTGCGGTGATTGCGACCAATGAACGTTCAGGTAGCATCGATATGATGCTCGAAGCCTATGATATTGCATCAGGTAATAAATTGGGTGAACTCTACGATGGCGATGATGTTGGGGTTGATCCGATTGGCTTTGTACCAAAAGCAGGTGATGAATGGTATCTCGCAAAAACCAGTAAAACAGGTTTCGGACGACCTGTTTTATGGCATCCGCGCACAGGTGAACGCCGTGATCTTGAACTTCCACAATGTGAAGGTGAAATTGAGCCTTGGGATTGGTCAGAAGATGGGCGTTATTTACTGCTACGTGAAATTAACCAAGCCCAATATCAACTTTATTTGTATGATCTACAAGACGATGTACTGATTACACTCGATCATCCAGCAGGGACATACTCAGGGGGCTATTTTGCAGGGGACGACCTCATCTATGTGAATATGCAAGATTCCCAAAAACCGAGTCGTGTTGTTGCTTTAGATATGCAAGGTAATGTGGTCAAAACGGTCTTTGAAGTTGGGACAGCCCCTGACTCTGCAAAATGGCAATCGGTCAATTATCCATCAGGTGATGATACAAGCATCCAAGCATGGCTAGTAACACCTGAAGGCGATGCACCTTATCCAACAATTGTGCATACACATGGGGGACCTACTGCTGCCACCACTGATAATTATAGCCCTGCCATCCAAGCATGGGTCGATCATGGTTTTGCAGTATTCAGCATTAATTATCGCGGGAGTACCACCTTCGGTAAACCTTTCGAGAAATCCATTTATGGTAATCTTGGTGAACTCGAAGTTAACGATATTGAAGCAGGTGTGCATTGGCTCATTGATAATCATATCGCGCAGCCTGATATGATCCTCAAAACAGGTGGCTCATACGGTGGCTACTTAACCTTGCTGGCACTAGGTAAAGCACCAGAATTATGGGCAGGTGGGATGGCAGTTGTGGCGATTGCTGATTGGACATTGATGTACGAAGACCAAGCAGAAACCTTGCGCTCGTATCAGAAATCACTATTTGGTGGTGCGCCTGATGAGATGCCTGAACAGATGGCAAAATCATCGCCTATTACTTATGTCGAACAAATTAAAGCGCCAATACAAGTCATTCAAGGCGAAAATGATACCCGTTGCCCATCACGGCAAATGCACGCCTACGAAGAAAAAATGACTGCCCACAATAAACACATCGAAATCGAATGGTTCAATGCAGGGCATGGCTCGCGCGAGATGGAACAATCTATCAAGCATCAAGAGTTACAGATGCGTTTTGCGTATCGCGTTCTTGGTTAGGCTACTATGGATCTACGAGGAAGTATCTACCGATGCTTCCTTCAGCAAAAACCACAACATAATTGCTGATAGATCACTATCACAATAGTGCAATATTCTCCTGTATAATTGCACCCTATTTGTAATTGGAGAAGATCATGCGCCCAACAGATAATTCAAATAACACGACCACCCCTGAACCGCCTTATACGTGGTTAGATGCTTTATTCATGTTGGTTCAATCCCCTGAACCGAAAACAATGAAACGTATCTTGGCGGATAAAGCGATGACTGCCCAACGTGCTTATTTATGGGTGCTGATAAGTGGCATTTTTCTAGGGATTGCCTTGGCAGGGGTGCATCGTCCGAGTGAGTTAATCAATGCACTGCTGATTGGGTCGCCACTTTTGAGTGTGGATACCAGCAGCTATCAACCTGATTTTGTAACAATTGTTTTGGTCGGTGTCTCCATTGGCTCGATGTATAGTGTGGTGGGTTTCATCATACAAACATGGTTGCTACAACGTATGAGCGGTTATTTTGCGCCAAAGCGTGCCTACCGTGACATCGTGGTTTTGCGAGGTGTTTATTACCCTGTCATCTTAGTGATGCGTGCCTTAATTATTGCGATTTTATCTTACAATTCATTGGCAGCAAATATCCTCATTTTGGGTACTTTCTTGCTTGATTTTTCACTGACGACACTGGTATTAGTACAGCGCAGCACATCACAAGGTAAGGTGTGATGATGATTATCGGCATTCATCATGCCAATATCAGCATACCATCAGGGCAAGAAGACGTCGCACGCGCTTTTTATGCTGATTTATTGGGCTTACAAGAAATCGAAAAACCACAAGCCTTACAAGCTAATGGCGGTTTATGGTTCACGCTTGGTAATATGGATTTGCATATTGGGATTCAAGATAACATTGACCGTGCCTCGCTCAAAATACATTTAGCCTATCAGGTGGATAATTTACAAGCATGGCGCAATCATTTGTCAGATGCAGGCATCGCCATCAAAGAGAATACTGCGATTCCTGATTTTGACCGCTTTGAAATTCGTGATCCTTTTGGCAACCGCATTGAGTTTGTGCAACTCAGATCGGAATGAGTATGACGATTGCTGACCCTTTTTTAGCGTTACCCAATGTAAAATATCGAGATAGCTTTATCGCTGCTACCCGTGAATTTCAAAACGAGGGTGTTCGTCCATCTTGGAGCTACGAGGCTCTAACAGAACATTTTGATGAATATGTGACAACCATTCAGGAACATGCCGAGCAACCCTTGCCCGGATTTGTCCCACAGACAAGCTATTGGCTCATCGTGAATGGACACTATGCTGGCACAATAGATATTCGCCATCGTCTAACACCTGCACTCCGTAAATTTGGTGGGCATATTGGCTATCAGATTCGTCCGAGTATGCGCCAAAAAGGCTATGGTACGCTCCAACTAAAATTATGCTTACCCTATGTTTGGCAGATGAATATAGACCGTGCCCTTATTACCTGTGATGACGATAATATCGGTAGCCAAAAAATCATCGAAGCCAATGGTGGCATCCTCCAAGATAAAGTTGATAATGGACGCGCAGCACTCACACGTCGTTATTGGATTGATAAACCTGTGTAAGACGTTTTCATATGTGATAAATAGCAATTTTTAAATAATTACCGTCAGTTTTGGATAACACGAGTTTGAAATTATGTCATCTCGTAACGTTATTTGAACAGAAAGTTCTTAGCTTTTAGTCTTTAGTGAACCGCTAAGAACTAAAAACTAAAGACTAAAAACTCACTATTTTAGATTATATGGCTCAAAAATAGGCTTATTTTCTTAAACAAAATTCACTTTAATTAAGGAGATCATTTATGATGCAAATCGGTTTGATGTTTGAAGGACAAATGGGACTCAATTGGGACTATTGGAAGCAAATCTTAGAAATTGCCGATAATACAGGCTTTCAATCGGTATTCCGTAGCGATCATTTCACCAATCCAGATGGGGATATTCACGATGCACTGGAACTCTGGACAAGCCTCACTTACGCAGCAGCAACCACTAAAAATATTGAATTTGGTCCTCTGGTAACACCGATTACCTTCCGTCACCCTGCTTTTATTGCCCAATACGCTGCATCGGTTGATGTCCTCAGCGAAGGGCGTTTGGTACTCGGTATGGGGACAGGTTGGCAAGACCGCGAACACGAAGCCTTTGGCATTTACTTCCCAGCGATTAGTGAACGCTACGAACGCCTACAAGATGGCTTAGAAATTGTCACAGGCTTATTTGCTGCTGATAAACCAATCAGCTATGAGGGTAAACATTTTTCGCTCAAAGATGCCAATATCACGATGAAGCGTAAGGATACCCAAATCCTCATTGGGGGCAATGGTCGTAACAAGACACTGCCACTGGCTGCAAAATATGCTGTCGAATGGAATGCAGTCTATCTCAATATTGAAGATTTCAAAGAACGTAATACTTTGTTGGATGGGTATCTCGCTGATGAAGGACGCAAACCAGAAGCTGTCAAACGTTCATTGATGACGCGCGTACTGTATGGCAAAGACGATGCTGCTCTCGCTAAACGCCTTGAATCCATTAATTCGAGTGTGGACGAGCTTAAAGCGCGTGGCATTGTTGTCGGTACTGGGTCGCAGGTGGTGGATATATTAGGGCAATGGCAAGAAGCAGGTCTGCAACGCATCATGCTGCAATGGATTGAACTCGATGAATTGCATGATTTAGAAGATTTAGCCAACGATGTACTACCGCATTTCCACAACTAGAAATCGTCCTAACTCTCCTTTGTATATCATATACTAAGGAGAGTTATCCACTATCTAAATTAAGTTCTCAAAATATAGGGCGTAAGAACTCACTATGGATGATCGTTGGTTATCACCACAAGCAATTATCAAAATAGGATTTGAACAATGCCGTGTTGTGATGATGAATGAAGCGCATCACTACATGCAACGATGTATTCGTACTAGAGAAGTGGGTAAGCGTATTTTACAAATAGCGCACCAATCAGGGGTGCGGTACTTAGCAATGGAAGCCTTAACACCAGCAGATTTGATAATTAATCAAACACGTCGCATAACGTCATCAGACAATGAATTTTTTAACCAAGCTGAAATGCGTGACTTTGTGCAAACTGCTCTTAACTTAGGATGGACACTGATTGCTTACGATGTTGATACACGCGATTATCTTCATTCAAAAAGGCTTCAACTTGATTACAAAGCCTATACGACTGAAGAATGGAATGACATTGTTTGTACAAATGAGTTCTGGCAGTGGCGAGAATCATCCTCTGCTCAAACTCTAACAGAGCAATTTATGCAATTAGCAGAAGATCAGAAGATGCTCGTTTGGGTGGGTTGGCAGCATCATAGCCCGAAACCTATTATGATGTTTGATAATGAAAAGCAGCACACAATGGGATACTACTTCCAACAAATAACAAAAACCAAGTATTTTTCAATTGACCAAACCACGACAATTTTTGATGATCCATATTTTGAAGATTGGCGACTGTACGCTCAAAATCATATTGATAGCTTAAATACATTTGGCGGAACAGCAGGATTCATACGAGATAACCTGCCCTCAGAATTACAAACAGTCAGTAACTTGCATTTACATGATGCTTATTTATTATCCACTCAAAATCAAATGGTATAGCAAACTGCTCAATTATAGCTATTGAGCAGTTACTGATTAGCTTATGATGGTTGTAACGCATAACGCTGGCGAATATGTGGAAATAGATAGTCGGCAAAGGCGGCATCACGGTCATATTCTGGCGACCATCCCCAATCCGCTCGCGCGACACGATCATCAATATCGCCTGCCCATGAATCCACAATACTTTGTCGTC
>JBAUIA010000440.1:0-1556 GCA_049680565.1 Phototrophicaceae bacterium | reverse complement strand
TCGCCAAGCGACAATGATTAAAAATACGAGTGAGCGTGTCATCAAGGAAGAAAACGATCTTGATGACATCTTACGACGCTATCATAATCTTATGGAAATCGTTGATAGCTCTGACTAAGAACTACTTAACATGAGATTGCTTAAAGTTTTCGGATGCAACCAAGAAATTATATGAGCAACATTTTTTGCTAAATGATATTATTGCTCATAAATGTGTTTGAAAACTGAACTTATTCAATAACTAACTTTAGTTACTTAAACTCAAGGTTGGCAAGGTTGTCACTTGTGACTTTAGTCCATCTCGAATCATTGCAATCACAGTATCTGCGACAATAGCTTTGCTATGCTGTGGATTACGACTCCATTGTGCGCCTGCCCCAAAAATTGACCAGCTAATCGCTGTTGCTACAATATCAGAATGTGTTATGCCATCCAGTGATTGCATCCATTGATGCACAATGCTATAAATTTCTGATTGAATTAAATCTTCAATAGCAGGTTTATACTGCATATCCATTGGGTGACAACCCTGATTGAGTTGTGCTTGGAAATCACAGACAGCGAAAATTAAACTGCGTAATGTATCGCCACAAAACTGCTTATCAGCAGTGACATCATAGTGGTTCAGTTTTTCTTGAAACCATTGCTTTAGCATATGGTCATGGAGATCAAATTTATCGGTATAGTGAGCATAAAATGTGGCACGATTAATTTCTGCTTGATCGGCAATATCTTGTACACTCATCGCATCAAAGCCCTTGTCCATCATGATGTCAATGAAGGCTTGCTTAATGAGTTTTCGCGTTCGGCGAACTCTTGGATCAATTTTTTGGCGTAAGTTAGGCAACAGATTGTCTCCTATGTTGTTTAAACAACGAATAACTGTGTTTGCTGGTTGAGATTAGTTATACGTATCTCTATTATTGTAAACAACAAGTGTTGCTTTAGCAACGACTGTTCGTTAAATCATAACATTATAGGAGATATAACATGCAAATCGCATTATGGATTGTACAAGGCTTACTGGGGTTCGCGTTTTTAGCAGCAGGTGCTATGAAAATTACGCAACCAGAAGAAAAATTAATTGATCGTATGGCATTCATCGAAGATATAGGTATGCCAGCACTCCGTGTTATTGGCACGCTTGAAGTATTAGGTGGTCTTGGCTTAGTTTTGCCTGTTCTGCTCAATATCATGCCTGTCCTTACGCCATTAGCGGCACTCGGCTTGATGATTGTGATGGTCGGTGCTATCTTGACTCATCTTCGTCGTGGCGAAATGACTGCAATTGTGCCAAACATCGTCTTGGGTACGTTAGCAGGGATTGTTTTCTTCGGCTATCTATCATTAGTGTCGGATTTATTCGCATAAATAATATCCGATAAACTGTTATCGCGTATGTTATGGGCAATATCAGATGATATTGTCCATTTGCTTTTAAGAGGACATCTCTAAATAAAGTAAGACACACTATCCCCAGTAAATCTATAGCAATTAAAGCAATCGAAAAAACAGTGTAAGTGTGGCATCATAAGAGAATGCCAAATGGATATAGC
>JBAUIA010000439.1:0-7270 GCA_049680565.1 Phototrophicaceae bacterium | reverse complement strand
GTGATATAAATATCCTGTCCTGTCGTCTTCTTCATAATCCAACGAAATAGCTGGATAATCGCCCAGACCATCACCACTGGAATCAATGCCAAGCCCATCAAAAACAAAAATGCGAGCATTCATCAGCCTTGTAATATACAATAATCGGTTTTATCTACTTGAACCCTATCCCCCGCCTTTTCCCCATTTTCCTCGTGCCTCGGCGATGCAGAAGGGGAGGTTTTGAAGTCCCCTCTCCACCCATGAAGGCGGGTTTAGGGGAGGGGTTGCGGTGAAACATGAGATGTACCTTTAATTTTGAAGATATACTAATGTATTCTATATAAAAATTCGGACACATAAACCTCAACTTTTTTCATTTACGAAGCTGAATGACATGCCACTGATGCAACGTTGTTGTAAATCTTATACAGCCTAGCATATGATACATATATTAAACATTTATCATATGAAGGATTACGCTTATGACCGTACGTATTGACCACATCGTTATTCATGTCCAAGACCTGCAAAATGCTATCTCAGACTATCAATCAGCAGGATTTACGACAAATTATGGCGGACAACACGCCGATGGTATCACTGAAAATGCCTTAATCATATTTGCAGATGGCAGCTATATTGAACTCATTGCCTTAGTCGATGGCAAATCATATGATGATGCAGGTTTCAAGAAACTCTTAAAACAGTCAGGCGAAGGCTACACAGGATACGCCTTACAATCCGATGATCTGGATGCGGATCTCGCTGCTATGCGCGAACGCGGTGTGCTTGTGGGCGACATCCGCGAGGGCAGTCGTCAGCGCCCTGATGGGGAATTGCTCCAATGGAAAATGGCAACGATTGATGATGCCATGACCCCCTTCATCATCCAAGATATATCAGATCGTGATTTGCGCGTGCCACTCACACCCGAAACTATCACCCATGCCAATGGTGCAACAGGCATCCATGAATTACTGATTCGTGTCCCGAGTATAGAGTCTGCGCTCAATCATTTTGGTTGGATTGTCGGCACACCGCTTATCACACGCGGAGTCGCACGTTTTGAAATGGGAACATCCGCAATTGTTGTTACCGAAGTTGCTAATGCCAGCCTGATTCCATATCAATTAGCACTCTACACCGATGAAAGCGAGCCTAAATTGGTTGAACTCACTGGCGCACGCTTCTTATTCATCTAAAAATATCCCTCAATAGCATTCAGGTAAGCTCAAATTGGCTTGCCTGAGCCTATTTTCTGACGATTTTGCACCGATTATCGCCCGATTTTGCAAAAAGCTGTTAAAACCTCCTCACATAAGTTGACAGGTTTGCCGATAAACTCTAAACTACCTCTGTTATAATATACAGATAAAACAACCCACTCATCGCGCAGATGGAAGAGGATTATTCATATGGAAAACGACAGCTTTCGCTTAATTGTTCGGCGCGGACCACGACCCAATGAAGTTTATGACCTCGCTGGAGATGTACTCAATCTTGGGCGTGATATTACCAACGATATTGTCATCAATGATCGTGAAGTCAGCCGTCATCATTTACGTTTCACCAAAGGTGCAGATAGTTTTACGATGGAAGACCTTGGTAGCACCAATGGCACATTCGTAAATGGTAAACGTGTAACAGGCTCAATTGCACTCAAAAATGGGGATATGGTCGGCTTAGGCGAGACTGTTACCCTACAGTACGAAACAGGTCGCCCTAGTGCCGATGCGCCACCACCTGCTCAATCAGCGCCTGTACAAACACCGTCACCTGCTGCTCCTGATGCCCAATATCGACCACCTGCCCAAGCATCACCACCACCGCAGCAAGCTGTGCCATCACAAGCCGATCCTTACCGTGCGCCACAAGCTGCACCGCAACAATATCAACCACAAGTTGACCCTGTACCGCAATATCAAAATGCGGAAGCCTACGCACCGCCACAAGAATATTACGATCAACAAGGTGCTGCGAGCTATGGTCCACCGCCTCCGGGATATGATTATGATCCCTATGCCATGCGTGAAGATGAAGGCGGGAACAGTCGTCAATGGATTCTGATTGGATGCTTTGGTTTACTCTTAATGTGCTGCTGTTTGACAGTCTTAGCTGCCGTTGCCGTGGATACCTTCTGCTTGTACGAATCTGTGCCGATTCTTAACAATGTGCTGGATGCACTCGCAGTCCCAGTTAATTGTCCATAAAATTTGAAATTTACAATCAAAAAAGCCATCAGATGGTTATGATGGCTTTTAACTTTATGGGATTGGCAAGCTGTCTTACTCGGCGGTACGCGCTACAAAATTGATAACGAGATCAGCATCGGTTTCGACATTGGCAACACCCGGTACATTCGGAATATTGATACCCCAATCAGCATAAATCACACTACTACTCGCTGAACCACTAATTTCTGTTTCAGAGACAATGGTCACATCGGTTGTAAATGTAACTTCTTCAGTGGTATCAATAATGGTCAAATTACCGATAATATCGAATGTGTAGGTTTCGCCGATTGTGATGCTATCGGGTAAGCCAGTGATGCTCGTTGGTTCAAAGGTGATAAATTCATATTCATCGCGTGCTGAGCGTAGAATTTGTGAGCGTAAGGCTTGATTACGGAAATCGTTATCTGTGGCGATTGTCCGCGCATTGATGGTAATTGTCCCAATAGTAGATGCTGTAGGATTATCGAAATTAATTGCAATTTCACCACCAACTTGATCGGTGACACCCACAACGGTTGTGCGCGTGCCTCTTAAGTCTTCTTCGAGTGTAAAACTAGCTTCTGATTCATCGGATACAATCGTCATGACCGTTGCTGTGCCTGCATCGTCAACGGTTTGTGCGACATCGGCTATATCTTGGCTCGCTTCACCATCGCCTGCGCTAAAGCTCAAAAATGCAACAGCGCCCCCGATAATTACCAGTGCAAGCACCACCAAACCGATAATAATATTTCTAATGTTCATCGTCTATCCTCCTGATAATATCGTATATTAATAACCAGCCCTCATCATGGATGGAAAATGTAAAGTATCGGTAAACACAAGATGAGACTCTGTATAGTTTTAATACGATTGAGCAATAAAATGCTACGTACCCCCTACGTTGATTTCTCTACCTTTCATCTGGCACTGTTTTTCGCTACGATTCAATCCAATTCTGTTCACGCAAACTTAGGTTACTATGTACGTCAGACGAAAATCACGAAATCGCTTCTTCCGAGAGCCAAATCAACATGCGTCAGCTTTGCGACGCTTTAGTGTGATGCTTGTACTCATCTTGATTGCAGGCGGTATTGCGCTTTGGCAACAAGATCAACTTGTGGAAGCCACCTACGATCTAATTGGTCCCGAAACAACACCGACACCCTTACCGGGTCAATTGGCACAGCAAGCAGACGCTCTTTTTACACAAGGGGATTTAGAGGGTGCAGCCGAAATCTGGGAGCGTGTGATCGGCATGCGCTACGATAGTGTCGATTATCTTTATGAATATGGCATGTTGCTGATTGATCTCGATGATGAGCGCAATGGCTATGCGACTCGTGCCGAACAATTCGCACAAGATATACTCGAACTTGATCCCAATGATCCGCGTGGTTATGCCTTACGCGCACGCGCCCTTGCATGGATGGGTAATTCAGGATTAGCGCTGACAGTTGCACGCGCTGGTATTGATATTTCGCCAACCTTCGCACCACTCTATGAAGCCTTATCACGCGCTCATATCGGTGAAGGCAATCTGCGAGAAGGTCAAGAAGCTGGCATCCTTGCAATTGAAAATGGTGCAGGTGATGTGCGGTCTTATTGGGCGTATGCGAGTTCCTTATTTTTCAGTGGCGCACGCGATGCTGCTCTCGTTGAGTACGAACGCACAGTCAATATCAATCCAGCCTTTTTGCCCCCGTATTTTGAATTAGCGAATCTCTATTTAGCCTCAAACCGTGACCAAGAAGCGATTGATACCTATGTACGTATCTTGGGCGTTCAGCCAACCAATGCGCGTGCCTTATTACGCCAATGCCAAGCCTACCGCAAAGTCGGACAATTTAATCAAGCGCGTGGTCTCTGTGAAGATGCAGTGCTTGCTGACCCTACCTATCTCACGGCTGTCTATCAATTAGGACAAATTCAATACAGTAATAGTGAATTTGCATTAGCGGATGAAATGTTCCAGACCTGTGTTGAGCTTGATGATACCAATCTTGAATGTACCTACTACTTAGGACTCACACAATATTATCTAGCACGTATCGAGTATAATGATGTATGTATTGCCAATAATCTGACATCACTCGATTGCCAAGCGAGTCAGATTTGTGCGGTGGGTGCCAATTTACTCCAAGAAGCAATCCAGATGGCAGAAATACGCCCGAATACCGAAGGTGATCGTGAAATTATCTCAACAGGCTTAAATGCAATTCGAGTTGATCCTGCGTGTAGTGATGTGACAGGCTTACCAACGCCTGATTTTGTGCCTGAACAAACCCCTGAAGTGACTGCGGAGGCTTAATTTCCATGTATATCCGAACGCCTAAACGCTATCGTGGCAGCCAACGCCGACAAGTCTTTTCTTGTCAGCGATTTTTGCTGTTACTGATCTTAGTTATCCTGATTATTGCGGGGGTTGGTATCTATGAAATGCGCGATGCACTCCAACCGAACGTATCTGTGATCGTCAATAATGGGATGGAACAGGTCAATGCGTGGCAATCCACCCAATTTGCCCCGACTGTCGAACCCACTCGTGATCCATCAAGTGTTTTGATTGATGCCGATAACGAATGGCAAGCAGGTCGTATTGGCTTTGCGCTCAATTCTTATAGGCAAGTGATTAATTCACTCCCTAATGATGTTGATGTCTATATGCGCCTTTCAGAAGGTTACCTGACACGCGGTAATATTACTGATGCCTTTGAGTATGCTGATGCAACCGTCACCGCAAATCCTTTTAGCGCCGATGCGTGGGCGACACGTTCACTCATTCATAGTTGGAATGGTGATTTCGCAGATGGGATTGCTAATGCCCAACAAGCCCTCGCTATCGACCCTGATAATGCACGCGCAACCGCTTATCTAGCTTATGCTTATTTCCAAGCAGGGCAAGGCGAACTCGCGCGGAGTCGTGCCGAAGATGCCATCCAACTTGACCCGAATCAATGGGCAGGGTATTGGATGCGCGGACTCGTTCAAGAAAATATCCTTCCGATTGATTATATTGCTGCCCAAACTGATTTTGAGACGGCTTATAATATCGCTCGTATCCAAAACCCAGCGATGGCAGGTATTGCAGGCTCGGCACTCGGACGGGTGGTTAATGCACTAGGCAATCCCCAACGCGCTGTTGAACTCTATAATGAGATGCTGACAATCGATAATGGCAATCGAGAAGTTTTGTATTATTTGGGTATCACCCATTTTAGAGATTTAGGCGAATGGGCAGACGCGCAAGAAATCTTTACTGATTGTGTGGATATTGCACCTGAAGATGCCAGTTGCTGGTACTTTCTTGGACGTTCTCGCAATAGCTTGGGCGATCAAGATGGGGCAATTATCGCCCTTGAAGAAGCGATTGATCTTAATACATCCTCTGCGCGTCATTACTGGTGGCTTGCGAGTATACTCCGTAATTCACGCAGTTGTGCTGCTGCCACTGAATACCTCGAAATTGGCTATGATATGGTGATTGAAGGTGGTCTACCAGCAGTTGATGAAGGTAATGTGGATTTGATTGCAGATTTTGAATTTGAGTTAAATATTTGTCGTATTTCGATTGTTCCTAATACTGTGCCAATCCAACCGACACCCGAAACAACCCAAGAAACTGGAGATGCTTAATGAGCCATCTCCAGCACATGATTTACTTACTAACTTTATGCGAACTGTTGAAATTGATTCATTACAGCTAAGATTCGAGCATATGAAGCGTGCTGTGTTCAGCGTTCTGAGAAAAAGTTTTGTCTTTACGCAGCATCCCAGCACTCAGTACAAAAATCTTTTTAAGGATTTCGTGTAACTTAATTACTCTGATTTAAAACTAAATACGTAACATCAGTTAGCTGTAATGCACAACGCTGCATTTGAGTAAATAGACTGCTGATAATTTAACCAATGCTGACCTTGCGCTTAATAACGCCTGTTGTTGAAGGTTGTTCAGGGACAAAGGTACGATACACAGCGACGGTTTCATCCGCCATACGATCAACTGAGAATAGTTGCTCCACACGATCTTCACCGACTAAGCCCATATGCGCCCGTAAGCTACGATCTGCTAAGAGTGATTGCATAGCATCCGCAAGTGCCTCACTATTCTTGGGCGGAACAAGTAAACCTGTTTGCTCATGCGCGACTACTTCGGGCAAGGCTGTAACATTAGTTGCAATCACAGGGCGACGCTTACTCATTGCTTCGAGCGCAACCAAGCCAAAACCTTCCCATAAACTCGGCATCACAAAAATATCAAAGGCTGCCATCAATTGCGGTATATCGTTGCGCCATCCAAGGAAATGTACATTATCGGTAATATAAAGTTCAGCGACTAAATGCACCAATTCGTGCATGAGATCACCATTACCAGCAATGACCAAATGAGCATCAGGATACGCTTTATGAATTTTTTGTAAGGCTTCTAAGGCATAACGGATACCTTTTTGCTCGACCAAGCGACATGCCATCCCCAAAATCTGAGCATCGTCGGATAAGCCCAATTCTGCTAAGAGGGCAGCCCGTGCTGCTTCAAAATAAGATTGCGGTAAAGACGTATGCTCAATACCATATTTTACCGTGTAGACTTTTTCAGGCGGACATTTTTCAACCTCAATGGCAAATTTTCTAATGGCATCAGAAATCGCAATACAGGCATCGAAGCCATTCCACATCATGCCACTTGCCCATTTGACGACCCGTTTGCTACGGAAATCATCATCATTATGACGGCTCGTAATTAAATGTGGTATATTGGCGAGTTTTGAGGCTGCCAAGCCGAAGGTATCAGCATGGATGAGGTGGGTATGCAAAATATCAGGTTTGAGGTCATTTAATTTTGTGCGGAGACGGTTGACGATTAAGGCATCAATTGTGCCTTTGACAACCATTGCCTCGGCAGGGATACCGCGTTGTTCAGCTTCCGCGAAGAGATCATCCATTGGCGTATCAGGCTCAATCATCACCAATAATTGGGCATCAATTCCGCGTGCGATGAGGGCAGGTAGCAACATCAGTAGATGGCGTTCTGCGCCACCGATTTGCTTGGCTTTGATGAGATGGATAACACGCAT
>JBAUIA010000438.1:0-3681 GCA_049680565.1 Phototrophicaceae bacterium | reverse complement strand
CACTGAACCAATATTATACCAATCTTGTAAGCGAATCCCGCGTGTAAAAAACAATGTCATCCGAATTTTAGGATACGTCATGCTGTATGCTCGGGTGAAAGAATCGGTTGATAGAGTTTTTCATAATATTGCTTCGCAACCGCCATCCAATCTAATGGTTGAACATCAATCAACGCTTGGGAAACAATAGATTGGCGTACATCTTTCGCATTAATTACGGTCAAAATAGCTTCAGCTAGACTATTTACATCTTCAACATTTGCAAGATACCCGTTTATCCCATGTTGAATGTAATCAGCAGGCATCCCCATCCGAGTTGATACCACAGGTATACCACTTGCCCAACTTTCCATGAAACCTTTAGGACCTCCTTCATCACGCGAAGTAATCAAGTATAGATCAAGCGCATGATAATATTGTGCCACATCGTGATAATCATCGACTAGCCGATGGATATAACGCACGCCAATTTTATCAAGACCTGCTTTAACATAGCCGCGTGCAGGACCTAAGAGCAAAACCACAAGTCTATGATGTGATTTTTTAACCTCTGCAATCACATCGAGAAAAATATCAGGTCCTTTAATCAACTTTGGCTCTAAGCCATCTTCCCAACCATCCCCATCTTTTTGAAATGATCCAATGCAAAATTCATCCTCTTGAATCCCCAATTGTTCTCGTAATACTTGACGGAAATCAATAGAGGCAGGTTTAAATTTTTTTGTATCGACACCAATTGGGATGATAGAGAGTTTTTCAGGAGGAAAGCCTTGCAGCTTAAGATTGTTTAGTCCTGTTTTTGTTGATACAACGACACCATCAATCTGCGATTGGCGTTCCGACAAAATGTTGTAGATTGCTTTAAAATCTTCATCAGCAGGATCACCATGAAACCATGTCAAAAAGGCGTGATTTGATGGGTGCAAGTAGGCTTCGGGCTTTAAAAGATAGGCATAGCGTGAATCAAAATGAATGATTTGGTTGCGTAATGGACGGTATATATTGGTTTGTTGAGTCGGCACATTTAATTGCTTTAGACCCAGTCCAATATAGTATGCGACCCAATATAACGCCCATGAACTCTCATCATGCACACGATAAATTGTCTTTTGCCCTAGCAATCCACGCAGGTAAGAACTTGCCGTTATCATCGGCGCAGATAAATCTATATTGTGAAATCGACGCTTCAGCGCATCCATAGGTTCATATTCCGACGCATTCTTAACCACCATGAATCCTCGAACCAAGCCCGTTTAGCAAGGTAAGCCTCACGATTATTAACCAAGTTGACAAATAAATCACGGTATTGTGCAGCCATACGATCAGATGTGTAGGGATAATCCGCTATTTTAGCTTGCCAATGCTCATAGGTTTCAACCATTTCCATGAGCTTTTCAGGTAAATTATCGAGTGTAAGCGCAATCCCAAAATCTTGACAATATTCTGTCAATCCACCACTCGGACGATAGAGAAAGGGTAAGCCACAGTTACCGCCTTCATTTTGATGATTAGGACCCGGATCAAATAGTGATCCCGAGATATAGACATGATGTTCACGCAAAGCATCCGCTAATGCCTCGCCAGACAATGGCATAATATGCTGGCTGTTTTCAAATGCGAAATCCGCAGGGATATTACCAATGTAGGCAAACTCAAATATGGATTTATAGGGGTCTTGAGCCAGTAATTGATCGAGTTTTTGATAAATATCGAAACCCTTATTCCAATTATCAGACCAATGATGCGTAACAATTTTGAGTGGGTCGCTACCATTCCATGCTTGATGACCATTCATATTAAAAATACGCTGATCCGAACCATTATGAATCACAGTATTGGGATGTGCCGTCATGCCCTGATCTAAATGTAAATCGCGTAACCATGCAGAAACAAATACGGTATGATCGGCGAATTGATTAGCATCGCGCAAGATTTGATTGACATGCCTTGTATTTTTGCGTTCATCACATTCATTGATACGATGAACCACAATTGCATTGGGATTCACATATTTTAGATAGTGGACAATATCTTCCATATCGTAAGCTGTGATGCGTAAGGATTTACGTGGATCAGTCAGTAGAATCAGATCAATATCTTTATCTTGTAGATCAAACCGAACCGCTATCTGTTGTTGCTCAAGATGATTGACAAGCGCTTTACCAAATTGATTGCCACCGCCAAATGGACCATCTTGAATGGACATACCCATACTAATTTTCACAACTAAATATCCTCGCTCAAGGTTTAATGATATGCCATTGCGGTAAACGATCATCATCTAATAAGTCAAAAATCATCGCTAACGCCCATGTAATTAAAATAGTTCCGTGCATATCTGCAATGGGTTTACCATTGGTGATTGGAACACCATAATAGCTGACTTGGCTTTTTCCTGAAAAATAAGAAAATGCTCCTTCATCAGCCACATAGTGCGTTTGTATCATATCTAAAAGTTGAATACAGTATGATTGACAATCTGCACGCCTATAATCAACTTGTTGTGAACACCGATATAGCACATAGACGGCATCAACAATATGGCAACCTTCTGATGATGGCATTTGTGACAAGCAGGTATCAATCAGTTCTCGTGGGCGATGAATCGGAACATCTAACCAATCCAGTGTCGTTAAGACTTTCATTGCACCATTGATGAGATTGTCGTAATGCGGGCGCTGTGGTGCAATATAATAAGTACCTGTTTCATTATCGACTGTTTGTACAATAAAATCTGCTAATTGTTGTGTGAGTGTTTGCACTAGCGGGCTGTAATTTTGATTTGTTTTCAGTGCATCCAGAAAAACAGCAATGGTTGTTGTATTAGCACCTGCTGCCCAAGGATTTTCCCAGTTGAGGGTTTCTAAATGGCGTTTTAGATGTGCTGAATTCATAGGAAAATCACTAAATATTTTTTGTGGGCTTGCGCCTGCTTCGATCAAGGTTGCAATAGCTTGTTTGGTTTCTGCATGAATTGTACGATCAAGATGGGTAAATTCAGCCAATCCAAACAAACTTTTAAGATATTGTTTGATTTTATAGGATGTGCCTCGGCGTGGATAAGATGATAAATACTGATATACAATGGGATCAATGAAGGCATTCTTTTGACCTGTTTGAAATAATTGGATAAATTGTATCCATTCATGTTGTGTATCTGCTGATAATTGTTGCCATTGCCCCAGCATATAGTAAATTTTGAGCGCATAACAAGATTGTCCCAGAGCCACTTTCTCGCCTAAAGGTGTTAAGTCTGATTGTGCAGGTAAATAGCGCCCAACTTTGTTATCGACTTGCAAGCTGGCTAAGTATGCAAGGATACTATCGGGTAATTGAGTAAGCCATTCAATTTGCTGTTGTGAGATTGTCATCATGAGTTTTTATCCTTTGCGACAAACAATAGCAAATCCTGTTGTATACGTTGTCATCATCGAATCGTGTTTAATTTGAGTATCTTTGTTGCGTGCATAATGCTTTGCATGCCGTACAAGTTTCATCATAAAGCGTGACATGAGTGATTTATGATTATCACGCTCATAAATTACGAAACGGATCATATCGACTAAGACACTCCAGAATAGACCTTGTTTTTCAATTTTAATGTCTCCAAAACCAAGTTGCTGGAGATGGTCGCGCCAATAATAATCCGTATAGCGTCCGTAATCATAAGGATCAGCATGG
>JBAUIA010000437.1:0-15910 GCA_049680565.1 Phototrophicaceae bacterium | reverse complement strand
GTTTTGAGCGCATTTCAACCTAACTTGACACAAAATTTGGTCATTCTTTGATTTTTTGCTCTCAAGTGGATGAATTGTGCACACCCCTAACTTAGTTACATCTCTAATTTCATTATTCATACAAACGTATATTATTATTAATTATAAGTTGATTTATAATCAATAAGTATTATAATTTTAATGATAGCAAAAGATGCAATAGGAAGATTATTTTGATCAATAATCTATCTACCCCCTACCATTTAAACTATTAAAAGGGGCATGCTGGTGTTCGCTTCGATGAGTGAAGGTTTCATATGCAGAGTCATATAGGGCAGCAAAATGCTGGATTTCCAAGCAAATATAGGCTTCTTATCCTGATAGGTATTATTTGTATCACGATTGCTATTGTGATAACGAACACGATTTTGTTATATCAGGTTTCAAAAATAGAAATCACAACACTTTTGTTGCGTAATGCGAGCCTAGCAAGTACATTTTTTGCGCTAAGTTTACTGCTATTAATTAGTATTTCAATTTTCGTATATCGTGATAGCTATCAATTAAGTAAAGAAAAATACTCAGATATTGGAGAACCTTATCACAGCTTAACAACTCTTATATCAGATAATGCTTTTGCTTTTCATCAACGAGATGAAAATGGCTGGCTAGAAAAGTGGAATTTCGGACGTACAGCAGAGCGGTTAGGCTATACTAAGGAAGAAATGGATGCAGTAGGATTATTCAGTGTTATCCACCCTGATGATTTAGAACATGCTTTAGCAGATATTGAAGCTTCACGGCAAGGGATAGCACGCAATGGCGAATACCGATTTATCGCTAAGGATGGTACGCTTCATTGGCTACATATTAAGCAGGAACTAATTTGGGATACAGATCATAATCATGTTGTAGCTTACTATAGTATCTCACAAGATATTACAAAGCGTAAACAGATAGAAATAGAATTACAAAATAGCGAATATCAATTACGGCGCTTTGCAGAAATCTTGCCAGATAGAGCAATTATTTTAGATAAAGAGGGTCGTTATGTGCGGATTATTAAGCGCATAGCAGAACCTAATTCAGAGCGCTACCAACCAAGCGGTGAGCTAATTGTTAAGAGCCTTTATGATGTTTTTGATAAACCGTTTGCGGATTACTGCATTGCGCAAATAAATGGTGTTCTCGAAGAGCAATCTGTGCGAATGATTGAATATGATCTAAATCATGAAGGCGAAATGATCTATTTTGAAGGCAGATTAGCCCCTTTCATCGACCAAGAAACAGGCGAGATGCAAGTCATTTGGATTACACGCGATATTTCAGAACGCAAAATAACAGAAGAAGCCTTACGCCAAAGTGAAGAGCGTTATCGTATTATATCGAACTTAATTTCAGATAATGCATTCTCAATGCGCTATAATCCTGATGGGACTTGGTCACCTGAATGGATAATTGGCAATTATCTGAATAATATTGGTTATTCCAATGAAAGATGGTTAGAAGGAATTAATCCCAATTTTCATTCCGATGATGCCTTATTGCTCCAAGAAGAAGATTATAAATTGGTGCATGGTGATATTTCTGAAGGAGAATATCGGATATTTGCAAGCAATGGCGACTTGCACTGGGCAAATCTTAAACGCATTCCTGTAATGGCTGAGCAAACAAATAAGCCTATTCGGTATTTCGGCGTGATACAAGATATTACGGAAAATAAGCTAGCTGAAGAAGCGCTCCGCAAGAGCGAAGAACGTTATCGCTTCATTTCTGATATGTCATCAGATGGGGCTTATTCTATACGTTTTGAAGGTGACTCAATAGTTGTTGAGTGGATTGTTGGCAAGATGTTATCAAATTTGGGGTATACAAATGATGAATTTGTAAATCAGTTAGCATCCCCTCAATATCACCCAGATGATTTAAGTAGAGCGATTGCGATGAAAGATCAACTTTTGACGGGTAAAGTTGTTGAGGACGAATTTCGCGTTTTCCATCGAAATGGTAACTTACATTGGTTATATATCAAGCGTGTACCTATTTGGGATGATGCAAAACAGAAGGTCATTCGCTATCTAGGAATCAACCGCGATATTACAGAACGAAAATTAGCTGAAGAAGCACTACGCCAAAGTGTAGCAAATTTACGTCAAGCTGAACAAATAGCTAATCTTGGCAATTTCACATTTGATCTTAAGGAACAAACCGTTGCTTGGTCTGATGAAGTCTATCAAATATTTGAACAACCGCTTGGCTCTCAGGTAAATTTAGCGTTATATAATCAACTGCTTCACGCATCTGATTTTACACGCGTAATGAATGCAGTTGAAACCACTATTCAAACGGGTGAACCCTATGCGGTTGAGCATCGAATTAGCTTCCCTAACGGACGGTATAAGCATGTTTTTGCAGTTGGACGACTCATTACTGATAAAAGTGGGCAGCCTCGTAAAATTTTTGGCATCATACAAGATATTACCGAACGAAAACTGGCTGAAGAGCAAATTGGCATTGCACTGAGAGAAAAAGAAACCTTACTCAAAGAAATTCATCATCGTGTGAAGAATAATTTACAAGTGATCTCCAGTTTATTACACATGCAATCTATGAAATCATCTGACGTGAACGTAATCAAGCTCTTCCGTGATAGTGAAGCTCAGATACAATCAATGGCACTTATCCATGAACATTTGTACCAGACAGATAATCTCTCGCAGATTAACTTTAAACATTATCTTGAATTGCTGATTAATAATATTGCAATCCTACAAAAATCTGAGGGTAATATTCAAATTGATAGTAGTCAAGTTGAACCCATTTTACTTACAATTGAGCAAGCCATTCCTTGTGGTTTAATTGCGAATGAATTGATATCAAATGCTTATAAACACGCATTTCCTGATAAAATAGGTACAATCACAATTGAACTGTACGCAGACGAGAATGATTGTGTCTTAATCGTACAGGATGATGGAAAAGGATTACCTGATGATTTTGATCTCAACAGTACAAAAACACTAGGTATGCGTCTTCTAACTATGCTGACTATGCAAATTGATGGTACATTCAATATACATACAGATCCTATTACGCAATGTATCGTTCGCTTTAGCAAAGAAATTATATAAGGTAGATAATGATCGAAGAACGAAAAATCTTAGTTGTAGAGGATGAAGGTATCGTTGCTCTTGATATCCAGATGCGCCTAGAACGCATGGGATATACGATTTGCGGCATTGCTGCGACAGGTATACATGCTATCGAAAAAACTCAAATCACAACACCTAATCTCATTTTGATGGATATTAACCTCAAAGGTGAGATGACAGGGATTGAGGCTGCGGAAGTCATCCGTAACACACACGATATTCCCATTATCTACCTAACTGCCAATACAGATAACACAACACTTGACCAAGCCAAGCAAACTGCTCCATATGGCTATATTATGAAGCCCTTTGATGAGCGTGCTTTATACGCCACCATTGAATCCGCATTTCATCGCTATCAAGATGAACAAAGCATATTGAGCCATTCACAAGAACAATATGAGATGACTTTACATCAGTACGAGGATCGCTTCCGTCTCTTGAGTGAACTGGATGCAGACCTCGCAAATTCACTCGATATTGACTATGTTCTAAGCAGGGTCATGAATACTGCAATGCGTATTAGTGGTGCAGATAGCGGTTATGTTGGCGTGATTGATGCTGGCAAATGGGATAAGTTGAAATCAAGCAACTACCCTATCAGCAAAGTTCAAGACCATTTACAAGTCAGTAGCCACGTGATGCGCGTGATTCAAAATCAGCAACCTCTCTACATTGATGATATCAAACTAGAGGATATGAACTACGAGGACGGATTGAACGCACGCACCAAAATTATCATTCCATTTATCGCGCGTGATAATTTATTTGGCATCTTGTATTTGAATGCGATCCAAGCCAGTCAGTTTAATCAGCAAATTTATGAATTTATGAAAATGCTTGTCACCCGTACTGCAATTATTATTGACAATGCAAGATTGTATCACTTATCTCAAGATCAAGTCAAACAGTTACAACATCTACATCAAGAACTGCTAAGTTTTTCATATCACGATGCACTGACACAACTACCGAATCTTCGTAAGTTTGAAGATTATATGGATGAATTACTTGCAGATGATGCAGGAAAACATAATAAGTTCGCAATCTTATCGCTTGATCTAGACCGATTTAAAATTATAAATGAT
Organism: Phototrophicaceae bacterium; assembly: GCA_049680565.1. Classification (GTDB taxonomy): domain Bacteria; phylum Chloroflexota; class Anaerolineae; order Aggregatilineales; family Phototrophicaceae; genus JAUZRW01. The sequence goes on along the minus strand of JBAUIA010000437.1, from coordinate 11,691 downwards.
AGCTATGGTCATTTTGTCGGAGATGCTGTTCTACGCGAAGTCGCAGTGCGCCTAGACCAAGTCTTAGAAGCAGGCGATTTATTAGCACGCATCGGTGGAGATGAATTTGTAATTATTCAGTTGTTGTCATCCGAGCAGACACTTTCACCTGCGGCACTAGCAGAAGTAATTATTAGCACTATTGCTATACCGATGAAAATTGGTGTGTATCGCTTACAGATCGGTACCAGCATTGGTATTAGTATGTTTCCTGAACACGGTAGCAATCAGATTGAACTACTACGACGTGCAGACCGTGCCTTGTATCATGCTAAAGAGCAAGGTAAAGATCGTTTCGCATTTTATAATGTTGATCTTAGCGATAATTTTTCTGATGTATCAATTAGCCAGCAATTGCAAGGTATTTTAGACCGTAACGAATTAGAACTTTATTATCAACCACTGTTATCCAGCAGTAGTGGTAAAATTGTTGGTGTAGAAGCATTAGTACGCTGGCATCATCCACACTGGGGTCTCGTTATGCCCGATCAATTTATCCAGATTGCCACTAAAAATGAAATGATTATTCCAATTACGGATTGGATTATCATGACAGCTTGCAAGCAACACAAAGCTTGGCAAAAATTGGGATTCGATCTATTTGTTTCGATCAATGCCACTGCTATCCAATTTGAATTGCCAACATTTGTTGACACAGTGGCGCATATTCTACGTGTGAACGATATGGAAGCAAAATGGCTGAAAATCGAGATTACAGAAGACATTGCCCTCAACACAGAAAATAGTCAAACATCTCTAAATGAACTACATAAGCTGGGCGTTGATATTGCAATTGATGATTTTGGCAAAGGGTATTCGTCATTGGACTATCTACAACAACGATATGTCGATGTCATCAAAATTGATAAATTACTTACCCAAGGTATTGGTGGAAACCCTGAACTAGATGAGCGTAGTCAGTCAATTATTAAAGCCATCAATGAGCTAGCTCATAATCTTGGTATCCGTGTCGTGGCAGAAGGTGTTGAAAATGAGAAGCAGCTTACTTTCTTGAACGCAATTGGCTGTGATATTATACAAGGATATTTAATTGGTAAGCCTATGCCTGCCAATGATTTATTGAATTTATTACAAGAACGTTGAAATATTGCCTAACAATCAGCATTTATTTAAGCATACCGATCAATACTTATTACATAGCGTTACTTCATTATGCCTAAGATATAGGCTCCAACAACATTTTCTGCGCTTTGCACGTAAAAATGATTGCTATCAAACATCTGGATTTTAAATTGTTGATGGGTATGATTCTTCCACGCCAGCAATTCATCAGAGGTATTCTGAGTGTTTGCTCACCACCATTTACCATTTTTAGAGTGATTATTTCAAAATCTAAACGATCAACACGATGATCTGATGTTTGAATAGCAATTAGCAGGTAATTTACAACTTCGCTTACCCCTTGTGTAATCGGATAATTTTTTATCACATCTCCAAGTGTGACTTCTACCCTACTCATCAGCATTCGCCTAATGTTATCTCGTAATTCAGCTTCATCAACGAAAAATGCACTGTATAACGTCACTAGTGTGTCAATATCAATTGATTCGATAGCTGGGCGTGGGCGCTCTGATGATGAAATTATGCCTAATCTCAAAATACAAGTTTTGGATAACACAGAGTTTGAAATTATGTCATCTCGTAGCATTAGCAGTGTATGAAAAATATATAATTTAGGTGAAGATCCGTAGGATAATCACCTAATTATGAGAAGCATAATTCAATGCAATCAAGCAGCAGGTGCGGATGAAGCAGCACGGGACGCTTGAACAGTAGTATCTTGAGAGGAATCCTCTGCAAGCGGTAACGATGCAGTTCTCAATCTCAGAGAATTGGTCACCACGAAAAATGAGCTAAATGCCATAGCGCCAGCAGCAAACATTGGAATCAGTTGCCCTGCCATTGCGACAGGAATCAAGACAATATTGTAGATAAACGCCCAGAACAGGTTCTGATAAATGGTTCGCATGGTTGCTTTACTCAGTTTGATTGCACGCACAACACTGACAAGATCACCACTTATTAAGGTCACATCGCTGGCTTCCATTGCAATATCTGTGCCTGTACCAATCGCAATACCAACATCCGCTTGAGCAAGGGCTGGCGCATCGTTAATACCATCGCCGACCATCGCTACAATCTTCTTTTGGGACTGTAATTTTTGTACAGTTTCGGCTTTTTCACTCGGTAGGACTTCAGCATATACTTGACGAATGCCGACTTCACGCGCAATCGCATCGGCTGTTTGTTGATTATCCCCTGTGAGCATGGCAGTTTCGATATTAAGCGCATTCAACTGAGCGATAACTTGGGCTGAACTTGCTTTCACTTTATCCGCAATACCGATGATCCCAGACGTAATCCCATCTATGACGACAACAACAACGGTACGGGCATTATTTTGCAAGCGATCAATATCAGCTTGAAGCGCTTCTAAGGATATGGCTTGTTCGGCGATAAATCTTGGGCTACCCACTAAAACGCTTCTATTATCGACTTGTGCTTTGATACCACGCCCAGAAACGGACTCAAAATCTTGTAATTCGCTCAAAACACAACCCAGTTCACGCGATTTATCGACAATTGCACGCGCCAGTGGATGTTCGCTGCCACGTTCGGCAACAGCAGCATACGTGAGCAAGGTTGTTTCATCCACGCCAGTAAGCGGCACAATATCTGTTACACTCGGCTGACCTTCGGTGATTGTGCCTGTTTTATCAAGAACGATGCTATTGATTTTATGAGCGCGTTCGAGTGCTTCACTATTTTTGAAGAGAACACCCATTTCAGCACCACGCCCTGTCCCGACCATAATCGCTGTCGGCGTAGCTAATCCGAGCGCACAAGGACAAGCAATCACAAGGACAGCAATCGCATGAAGCATCGATTGGGTAAAACCAATATCGCCAACAAAATACCAGCCTAAAAATGTGAGTGTAGCCAGTACCAACACAATCGGAACGAATATCCCTGAAATCTGATCGGCAACACGTTGTATCGGTGCTTTAGATAGTTGCGCTTGCTCAACAAGGCGGATAATTTGGGCGAGTGCCGTTTCGCTACCGATGCGTGTCGCTTCGATAATCAGGCGACCTTGTTTATTGACTGTCCCACCAATCACATTATCACCGATGGCTTTATTCACAGGCATACTTTCACCTGTTAACATGGATTCATCAACTGCCGAGCGACCTTGTTCGACAATCCCATCAACAGGCATCCGCTCACCGGGGCGCACGACCAATTGATCGCCCATGACAACATCGGATAATTTGACTTCGACTTCTTCACCATCACGCAACAAAGTTGCTGTATCAGGTGTCAGCCCCATCAGTTTCTTAATGGCATCGCTAGTACGCCCTTTAGCACGCGCTTCTAGCAATTTGCCGAGTGTAATCAGGGTCAAAATTACGGCTGCGGATTCAAAATAATCGGCTGTACCGACCATCTCCGAGAAACCAAAGACTAACCCTAATAAGACGACAACACTATAGATATAGGCTGCCCATGATCCGAGCGCAACCAAAACATCCATATTGGCTGTGCCACTACGCAGTGATTTATATGCGCCTGTCGTGTATTGTCGCCCTAAAACTAACTGTACAGGCGTTGCTAATGCAGCAAAGATGAAAATCCACCAATCCGCCATAAAAATAGGAGGCAATACACCCATGAAAAAGTGCCGCCCCATACTGACGATAAATAGCGGAATGGTAAATGCTGCACCAAAAATCACTAGATTACGCTGACGATCAATTTCAGCTTGGCGTGCTTGGCGTTCTGCATCATCTATATCATCCATGCCTGCGGTATCAATGACACCATAGCCTGAATTTTCGACAGCAGCGATCAAATCCGCACGACGAACAACACCGGGAATATAGGTCACACGGGCTTTTTCAGTTGCAAGGTTGACTGCAACATCAAGCACACCTGCTGGTTTACGCAAGGCACGATTGACATTTTTCTCGCACGCTGCACAGGTCATCCCTGTTATCGGTAATTCAACAGATGCGGTTGCAACGCCATAGCCAAATTTTTCAACTCGTTCAATGAGTTTGCTTGGGTCTGTTAGAGCAGAATCATAGCTGACTGTTGCATTTTCAGTCGCAAGATTAACAGCCACTTCCGAGACCCCATCTGCTTTGATAAGTGCGCGATTGACATTTTTCTCGCACGCTGCACAGGTCATCCCTGTTATCGGTAATTTAATTTGTTGGATTGCCATTTGGAATCCTTCCTATTTGTATTTGTTGACTAATTTAAGCAAATTAGATAATTCTTCAGTTGCTGCTTCAGGATCAGTTTGCATTTGGAATTTGATTGTATTATCGACGTAACATTCAATCATATTGCTAATCAAACTCGCAACACCTTTTTCTGCGGTGCGTGCGCGCACAACTCGCTCTTCGCATGTGCCTGAATCTTCTTCCAACATTTTGGCAAGTGATTCTAATTGTCCCTGAATACGCCGAATACGATTTAAATTGGCTTTATTATGTTCGCTACGATCATGATGGTGGTCATTTTTAGCCATTATTATTCTCCATATCATATACCCCAATAGGTATATTATAGTATACCCCCGTAGGTATATCAAGATGTAGTTAAAACACTTACTATCGCAGGAATAGACGAAGCGTAGTAAGCTAAACAAAATCAACCATAAATGATAAGATAAACTCGGCTGAAAACATTTCACAAACTCACACATATCAGTATGTTATGTACATTATTTTTAGCACCCATGTGGCTCAAATGGACATTTGCACCGAAGCCATTTACAAGCATCTATGTACTCGGTTTCATGATTACGTCTGCGATGATTATCACGATTGTATGTTGGGGATTATCAGGATTTGTAGGTTGGCGTGATCTTTTCCAGACAGAATGGCATCGTGTTTGGGTTGCCTGTCTCATTTTACTGAACATTTGGGGATATATATCCCATTATTGGGCATTTGGATTATCAACCTATGCGGGTATCGCCCAAACGGCATCATTACAATTTGCCCTCATTTCGATGTTCGTACTTGTGGTGATGGCTACCCCGACAACACAACAATCAATCATCATAGTGCTGATCGTTTCAATGATTGTGCATGGTGCGATTGGTCAGTTGCAAGTTATTTTCCAAAGCGATATTGGCTTAGGATGGCTGGGAGAATTTACACTTGATCCAGCCCAATCAGGTATCAGCATTTTGGAGCATAGTGGCATACGGTGGTTGCGCCCCTATGGCTTATTGCCACATCCAAATGTACTGGCTGGCATTATCGTGCTAGGTTTATTTGCGAGTACAACTTGGATTTTTTCGCTAGGTAAGCAACATACCATCGGAACAATTAGTTTCATCATCGGATTCTGGTTTTTGCTGCTAACGTTCTCGCGTGGTGCATGGATTGGTTTTGCGGTAGGGATATTATTTGCTTTGCCATTTGTCTTTCGCAGACCACAATTTATAAAAAAGATTACCCCTACAGTCATCGGTAGTATCATCGTTGGTGTGATCTTTGTAACGAGTTATCAACCATTTTTATTATCGCGGGTAGGGGTTGGACAACAGAATACAGAGTTACGGTCTATTGCTGACCGTGTGGTTTATACGCAAATTGCATGGGACGCTATCCAAAATCATCCATTAGAAGGGGTCGGGATTGGGAATTATGCTTGGTATGCTAGCAATTATCTGTTCTATCAAACCGATTATGATCTCAAAGGCGATAATGTTCATAATATTTATCTAGGGATTTTTGCAGAATTAGGCATTATCGGGTTTCTGCTATTTGCTGGGCTTATCATCAGTGGTATTGGTGCTGCATCACAAAATAGAGATTTACCGACAATTGCTTTACTGAGTGCATTTATTGCATGGGCAATCATTGGTTTGGTCGATCATTATATGTGGACGCTAATCCTCACACAAACATTATGGCTAAGTGTCTTGGTGAGCAGTATGTCGGGGACAAATAATCAGCAAGCATTGTCCCCGATAGATGCTTAATTATCAGGTGTGGAAGTCGGCAGCAAAGCAGGAATCCGTTGGGATTGTGGGACACTAACACAATCACCACCTGTAACAATCACTTGATTCGTGACCCACACATTTTGGGCAATTTCATACCAAACTGTGCCATCACTACCAATAACACGGCTAATTGGATTAACTGTTTCACGATATGCAAGAACGCCTCGAATCGGAAAGGCACTATTAGGACCTGCGCGTAAGTTCGCACCATCTTGACCTGTTGTAATGACACACGGCGCATCGACTAATACATCAGCTATCGGGCTACGATCTATTGTTGGTGCTGGTGTGATGATCGTTGCCAAATCAATACCGATATAGGTATAACGCGGTAAAATTTCAGTTGGGAGTGGTGCAAATGTTGCAATATCATAGGTGAAAATTTGACTCACGTCGGCTACAATTGCCAGCGTATAGCCTTCTTGAATTATTTCATCTTGATACCTTACAAAGCCCTCAATCACATGAATTACATCGGCATCCGCATCTGCTTGTAAAAACACTGTTCCTGATACGCTTATTTCGGTTTCATTGAGACGAATCCGTACTCTGTTATCAAGCGATGCTTGTAATAAGACCCCACTTTGCCATGCCTCACTACAGGCAGCATCATTGAAGCCTGTTTGTAAGGAAAAAGATGTGAAGGGTGCATAAATTTGTTCAGGGAGCGTATCATCACGATCAACAAGCGGTAACTCACTGACGCTAGCATCGACTACACTAGATGTAATCCAGCCATTTTCGCCTGATGGCAATTGTACACGGTAGAAACTATCATCAGCTAAACGCCCTGTTATTTTAATCGTGTCATCAAAGAATAAGGGTGTTAAAATACGAAATTCGCCAGAAGGACCTGAGCGCACATTTGCACCACCAGCAGCAGTAATCTGTGTTGTGACGGTATTCAGATTAATCATTTCGTTGCCTGTATTCGCAATGGTGACATCTCCTAAGGTGACAAGGGTGACATCTTGGGCTAGCCAATTATCAGGCGCATAACCAGTTGTACTAATCTGCGCGATACCATATTGATTATTTTCATTGATACTTGTTATTTGAGTTATATCGAATACAGCAACAGTATCCCCTGCGGTATTAAAAGTGACATCAGAAGCAAGATCAGCACGCAACCCTGAATTACCATAACATGCCTCACCCATAACAACATCTGCACACCAAATACGCGCCTCAGCAATCGCAGCCCGTTCAGGCGTTGGGCATACAGCTTCTTGAGCAATGATGGCGCAAGAAAATAAGAAAATTCCAATTGTGATTAAAGATTGTCTCATTGAAGTCCTTTTTACAAATTGTGTCTAAAATGACACTCATCATAGCAAAAAACGCCATCCATTAGGACAGCGTCTTTTCGTTACGTAGGATTTACAGTGCTTAGCCTTGATAGAGGATTTCAATGGGTACATCAATCGTACAATCAATACCACTGGCTGAAATATCTTGGAAGACCTCTACTTGAATTTCAGTTTCGGATACCACTGTCCATGTATAGTTGATAACAAAGATACCTTCAAAATTAACTAGGATGCGATATATATTGGTTTCAGATGTATCAATCGATACAGAAGCGCCACTACTAGCAAAGGCATCTCCAGCCTGATCGAGAAATAGTGCGCCTAAGATGTCATCAGGATCAAATTCAATATTTTGGGTAGCACCGTCTTGTAAGCCAAATTGAGTCAGCCCCATTGTATTGAATTGTTCAATGAATACACTAGGACAAGCACTGCCGAATACGATATCGCCTGTTGTGAATTGCCACGCCCCATCAAGTGGGATAATCATATCCCCTGAGACAGTATCAGAGTCGCTATCTTCAGATTCTAGGGGTTCAGGTAACAGATAGCTTGGTAAAATCGGCAAATCCAAATCATCAATTGATGCAGGTTCAGTAAAGTCACCTGTTGCAATGCCATCTTCATCAAGGCTTGCAATGATGTATTCAGCCGTTTCTAGTAAAATCTCATCACTATCAGCAACTGACAATGATGATGTGCCTTCTAGCAAAGCAAATATGAGGCTATCGTCATCCAAGGTGGTGAGATATGCCGTTGAACCTAGCGAAATATTGATACCATTGAGCGTCAAATTAACTTGTCCAACACCATCAGGTGTTTGAATCAATAAGCCATTGGGGGCTTCATTACAAGCAACTTGCCCAATACCTGATGTGAAGTAATATGCGCCACTATCATTGTTGAGGTTTACATCGCCAAAGAGGAGCATCGTCACATTTTGACCGGGGAGTGTATCAGGTAAATCAGCTTGTACAACCAAAATAGCGATACCCCAGTCGTCTAAAGTGGTTTCATAAGGCGATAAACTAATCGTAGCAATATCATCAACGAGGGCAACGTCTCCCGGTAAATCGAAATTGAGAACTGCATTTTGTTGTGCCACCGCCACAATATCGCCATTACCATAACAGGCTTCGTTACGCCCGATTGATAAGCAAATATCGTTGAGTGCAAATAAGGCATCTTCGACTTGTACAGGGCAATCATCTTGTGCAGCCACTAAACTGACAACCGCGAGTAAACTCAACATAATCCCAGATAATTTGGTAAAAAATCGCATGTGATAATCCTATGACTGATTTTCATTTATCTATGATTATATTACGTTTTTTATAACAATATCGAATGAAGTCGTATAAATCTGATTAAATCTTAGCGAATCATTGTATCTCATACAATTCCACGAGTACGCCACCCGTTGATTTTGGATGGACGAAGGCATATTTACGACCATCCCGTTCACGCGGTGTATCGTTGATGAGTTCTATTCCCGAAGCAGTCATTTTAGCAAGTGCTACATCAATATTCTCAACCTCAAAACAGATATGGTGCATCCCTTGCCCTTTTTTAGCGAGATAACTTGCAATGCCACTATCATCACTTGTCGGTTGTACCAATTCCAGATGACTATCCCCTACATTGAGGAAGGCAACTTGAACAGCTTCTTGAGGGACATCTTGGCGCTCACCCATTTGTAAGCCGAGTGCATCACGCCAAAATGGTAAGGATTCGTCAATGTTTTCGACAACAATCGCAATATGATTAATCTTAATTTCGTTCATTATTTTCTCCATTGAGCATTAAATTAATCTAACCATGATTAGAATAAAATGCTATACTGTGAACAACATACAATGCAAATATTCACTTAGATTTTAAGGATAAACAATGGTTGTTAATAGTCCACAGAATAATTTATTGCTCCAAATGACTGATGAGCACGACATGCTCGTAAAAATGGTACGCGATTTTGCACAAAAAGAGATTGCACCGATTGCTACTGAATTCGATGAAACTGGTGATTTCCCCTTAGCAACAATTAAAAAAATGGGTGAAATGGGCTTGATGGGTATTGAAGTTCCTGAAGCATATGGTGGCGCAGGTATGGATACGCTCGCTTATGTGCTGACGATTATTGAAGTTGCGAAGGCAGATGCGAGCCATAGCACTATTTTGAGTGTCAATAATTCTCTCTATAACTATGGCTTGATGATATTCGGCACAGAAGCCCAAAAACAACAATTTGTAACCCCTGTTGCTAGTGGCGAAAAAATTGGCGCTTATAGTTTGACCGAACCTGATAGCGGTAGTGATGCTGCCACAATGACGAGTCGTGCAGTTCTCAATGATGCAGGGACACATTACATCATCAACGGACGTAAAAGCTGGGTAACCAGTGGTCCTGTCGCTGATTTAGTGACACTCTTCACCATGACTGATCCTGAAAAAGGTGCTAAGGGAGTCAGTGCGTTTTTGATTGATATGAGCCAAGCAGGTGTCATTCGTGGTAAAAAAGAGCCGAAATTGGGTATCCGCGCGAGTGCAACCAGTGAGCTTATTTTTGAAGATTATGAAGTCCCTGTTGAAAATATGCTGGGTGAACGCGGTGAAGGTTTCAAAATTGCGATGACAGTACTCGATGCAGGTCGTATCGGCATTGCAGCGCAAGCCTTGGGTATTGCAGAAGCAGCTTATGAAGCCAGTTTGCAGTATGCGCGTGATCGCGTGGCATTTGGGGGACCTATTGGTCGCTTACAGATGATTCAGCAAAAAATCGCGGATATGAAAACGCGCATCGAAGCCAGTCGCCAACTCATTTACTTGGCTGTTCAAGCAAAAATGGATGCGAAAGCCAACGGTGGACGCTTCACAACTGAGGCAAGCATGGCGAAACTCTTTGCCAGCGAAACGGCTGCCTTCGTCACCGATGAAGCAGTGCAAATTCATGGCGGGATGGGTTATAGCAAAGAACTCCCGATTGAGCGCTATTATCGGGATGCACGCATCACACGGATTTACGAAGGCACAAGCGAAATCCAACGTATGGTGATTGCGCGTAACGAACTCGGTTTACGATAAATTTAACTTGACCCTGTGGCAATTTGTCATAGGGTCTTGCTGATACCGCCAAACTATTATTTATAATTTGACTATGAGAAAGTATTATTATGAAAGCTGCAATCCTGACCCAACACGGTGAGTCAACTGATGTGATTGAGGTCGTTGACGATTTACCAATTCCTGAACCCAAAGCGGATGAAGTACGCTTAAAAATGTCGGCTGCTGCTTTGAATCGGCTTGATTTGTTTGTACGACGAGGTTGGAAAGGTTTACAGCTTGATTTTCCGCATGTGATCGCTAGTGATGGTGCTGGAATTGTCGATAAATTGGGCGCAGATGTCAGCACGCTCTCAGTTGGTGATCGTGTCGCTGTTGATCCAAGCATTTTTCCCCGAGATACCAATACATTCGGTGACTTTCAAAATCAAGTACGCCCTATCCAAATTATCGGTGAGCATGTCAGTGGTTTTGCTGCTGAATATGTTGTTGTACCTGCACGTAATTGTGTCATTGTGCCTGATGGCTTTGATATGAAACAGGCTGCTGCTGCTGGCTTAGTTTATGTGACAGCGTGGCATTCGCTGATTACACGCGGTGGTTTCCAAGCAGGTGAAGATATTTTGATTGTTGGTGCTGGCGGTGGTGTCAACAGTGCCTCGATACAGATTGCAAAACTCGCAGGAGCAAGAACCATCTATGTTGTTGGCAGTGATGCAGAAAAATGCCAACAAGCCCATCAATTGGGAGCAGATATAACGATTAATCGTCAAGAAACGCCCAATTGGTCAAAGGAAATCTATCAACTGACCCAAAAACGAGGTGTCGATGTTGTTGTCGATAATGTGGGGCAAGCAACGATGCCAATGAGTATGCGTTCCGTGCGTGCAGGGGGACGTATCTTGGTGGTGGGTGGCACAACAGGCTACGATGCTAGCATCAATCTCGCACAATTATTCTATTATCATATTACCATCATTGGCAGCACAATGGGCGAGCATAAAGACTATGAAACAGTGATGAACTTACTATTCGCTGGTAAATTACAAGCTGTTATAGGAAACACATTCTCATTAAATGATGCCCGACTCGCGCAAGATACCCTCGAACAATTTGACACATTTGGGAAAGTCGTCCTTGATTTAAGCATCTAAGCTCATTGACCTATTTAATGGTATATAGACCATAGTACTATTCATGATTAAATTGCGATTCGATTATGATGGTATTGTC
>JBAUIA010000436.1:0-8635 GCA_049680565.1 Phototrophicaceae bacterium | reverse complement strand
CCGGGATAGTCACAGATAAAAATCTGCCCGTAACCAAGCGAGACATCTTGTTCGCGTGCCATCCCTACAAAAGCGAGACGTGCGCTATTAAGACTACACTTAGGAGATGAATAGTCACATTCACTATGCGTGACTTGAACAAAATCGCCTGTAGTCAATTCTAAGATCCAGATTTGTTTAAAGCGATCATGTACCCAGCCCACACCATCTTGCTTATAGCGGAGGCGACGAATAACTTTGATACTTGGCTTAGGGACATTAGAGACAGGACCGCGATCTTCAGGGTGCTGGATGGTAGTCCAGCGTACCCCTACCAATTTCGTACCATCAGCTGACCAATCCAGACCTGTAAGTGAAGATCCGTCTATAGGATAAATACGTTCCACATTATCTTGAACTGACAAAACGTGGATAGCCTCGCCAGCTTCTGTTCGATGATTGTAAGCCAGCTGAGAACCATCGCGACTCCAAGCGATAGATGACACCTGGCAGTTCCCTCTAGTGAGGCGATCTGGTGCAGGGGCTTCTAAATCACGTAGATAAAGATGCGATATATAGTTGTTAGTGTCAGAATCTGGGTGACGAATAATATAAGCAACGCGCCTACCGTCAGGAGAGAGCGCAAGCTCATCCAACCAACGAAATTTCATCAAGTCTTCAGGGATTAATCCGTGTCGCCAATTAACAAGATTTTCTATATTTTCAACCATTTTTCTGTACCTAATCACTAATTTATTTGTCCTAAGGAATTAGATTTGTCACTGTTTCTTCAATCACACCGAAAAAGCAACACCAATGTCCTTCCAGTACTGACGGGCGTGCACGCATTCCAAAAATGACGCCATTTTTGGGTGCCTTTACTTCGCCAATTACATCACCATAAAGGTCATAAATCTGACCAATTAATGTGCCTTGTTCTATTTCAGTTTCAAAAGGCAAATCAGGATTACCGACATACATACCCGTTGCTGGAGCTAAAAGTGGAATCTGATACCCCATACGCCACTCATTTTCATATTGTGCATCGCCCTCAATCATGCCGTAATGGCGCATCACATTGAGATAACCATTTGCGAGATCATCCGCAACTTCATGAAAATCAGATGTTAAAGTGCGACAGTTTCCACCAAGCTCTACAGTTACCCCTGCTTTACCCAAAGCACCCATTTGTGAACTTGGGTTGCCACCCCCTGTACCACTACGAAAGACTAGCGGCCAATTCGGTCCCATTGCAGCAGCGAGTTCTAAACTCGGTGGATTATCAGAGGCAAAAATCATGTGCGCTAGATACGAATGTTCGCCACCAGAATGTATAGCTATTTGTAAATCACAATTATCTTTCATCGCTTGCCAATGAGCATGAGCTACACGTTCTGTCGGATAGCCATTTTCTTTGCCAGGATAAAGACGGTTCATATCATAAGAGAACATATCAAGGGGGTCGCCTCTTGTTCCTGCTGTGAAAGCCTGTACGTTCAGAACGGGTACAGCCACTACTGTGCCACGTAAATTTTGTACGTCAATTTGTTCTAAAGCCTTAAATATCGAAAAAGGACCTTCAGGTTCATCACCATGTGTTGCCCCGTTTAACCATAAAATAGGACCATCTTCAGTACCTCGATATACGATGATTGGAATTTGACGCGACTGTCCATACATATCTCCAATAATAGGAATCCCGCCACGTTTAACTTCACCCGGCATTGCTGATACAGTTCCGATTTGTATTGCCTCTGGCATTATATATTTCCTTTACTTTCTCAATTTCTATAAGGGGAAATCCACACTTATGTCTTGTGCAATTTCTCGTAATCCGTCTACAGTTTCACGAGATACAGGAATTCCAGTTTGTTGGCGTTCAGTCATGCGATCAAACTCTATTTCACCCGGTAAAATCACTGGACGATTCGAGTCAATGGCTTTAGCTTCTTTTACTTCTGCAAGTAATTGTTCTAGGCGCTGATTCCACTCATCCTCTGATAGGAAAGCCTGTGGATCAACTGCCAGCATCATATGCCCGACATCATAATTTTGATCATCTTGAAAAACAGATAAGCCAAATAGCGCACCTGTCATTACTCCTGCTAAAACATCCGTTATGAGACTTAAGCCATAACCTTTGTATTCGCCAATAGGTAAAAGAGGACCCTCCCTTGCAGCAATAGGATCAGTTGTAACTTCTCCATTAGGAGTTAATGCCCAATTATCTGGCATCTCTCGCCCTTCATTTTCGTACCAACGCATCATGCCCTTACCAGACATAGTGAGTGCCATGTCAAGTACTATCGCATGGTTATCTTTGCGGGGAATAGCGATACCCCAAGGATTCGTTCCCAAAACAACTTTTGCCGAACCCCATGGCGCCATTTCTGCTTTAGCATTCGTGAATGACCATCCGATGAGACCAGCTTTCGCAGCGGTCAGGGCGTGATAACCTGCAATCCCGAAATGATTGCTATGGCGTACACCTACAATTGCAACGCCTGTTACTTTTGCCTTCTCAATAGCCTTTTGCATAGCACGGTGAGCCGAAACATAGCCAAATCCTTTTTTGGCATCAAGCAAAGCATAGCTTGGACCATCTTTTAACCATTCCATCGGAGCATCGGTGATAATACCGCCATTCTTGATGCGTCGATGATAACGGAACAGTTTTTCTAAGCCTTGTCCCTGTCCGGGATGCCACCACTGTGAAGCTATCATCAAACCATCGCTAATAATTTCGGCTTCTTCTTTTGATGCTCCCAGCGTAGTTAGGAAACTCTCTGCAAAGGAGCGCAAAGTATTGAGTGAATAATAATTAACAAGGTCTTTGTCTTGAACTTCGTAAGCCATGCTACTCTACTTTCTTGCTTGTACAAAATGTTGTGCGATAAGATTTAAGATAAATTGATTGCAAGAAATAATTTTACTTTCTATCTTATGATACGTATCAAATTTACCGTCTTTACTTGAAAAGCGACTGGCTCAAGTCGACACTCGGTTTTTCGCCAGAAAAGATACGAATCATTTCTTGCAATCCTTCAGATAATTCTAAAAATCTGTTCGATCCAGTTCCCCCACCAATATGTGGCGAAAGAATCACATTATCCAAAAAGCATAAAGGGCTGTCTTTTGCCAGAGGTTCATAGATGAAAACATCTAGTCCTGCTCCAGCAATTCGTCTTTCTCTTAGGGCATCAATCATTGCATTTTCATCAACAATACCACCGCGTGCAATATTGATGAAAAAGGCACTCTCTTTCATCAGCGCAAATTGTTCAGCACCAATCATACCCTCCGTTGCAGGGGTATGTGGTGTCGCCACGCAAATATAGTCACTTTCTTGCAATAGAGTCTCTAAATCTCGATACTCTGCATCAAAACGCTGTTCCAATTCATCAGGGAGAGGACTACGTTTGTAATAAAGATTCTTCATTCCTAAAACACTACTACGCCGTGCCAACTCACAACCAATTTCACCCATTCCGATAATGCCGAGTGTTTTTCCACGCACTTCATGGACACGCGTATTTTTCATCCAGTGGAAAGCCATTTTCTGCTGGGCAGTAATTTCTGGACGCAATCCACGATAGCGATACGCTCCAGTTGCAACACTGTCATGCGAGATAAGAAGGTCTTTACTGAGCGACATAATAAAAGTAAGTGCAAGTTCCGCAACGCAATTCGGACCTTTACGTGGGATACAGGCAAAGGTCAAGCCACGTTTCCGCACTGCGTCTACATCGACGTTGTAGTAGCTACGTCCTAATTTGAGTACAGTCTGAAGATTGTCTAGTTTGCCAAGTAAGTCATCCGATACAGGTGCAGTTTGTGTCAATAATCCTACAAAATCATCTGTAGCGAGTTGCTGTATATCCTGTTCATCTGTCACACAGACTAATTCTAGCTCTGGAAAATCAGAGGCTACTTGCTTGACGACACTAGCATATTCACTATCTGTAATCAATATTTTCCAAGAATTGTGATCATTTTCTGAAATCATATTTAGCGATTTCCCATAATATTCTGCATACCAATTTTCATACGCTCTAAACCTTCTTTCAGCTTATCTTCTGGTTGCAGGAAGGTCATCCGCAGATAATCCTTACGATCCTTTGAAAATGCTTCACCCGGATAAGCCAGAACATGTTGGTCAGTTAGAAGCTTTTGAGCAACTTCTGCACTCCCCATACCTGTAAAGCTAATATCGGCAAACACAAACTGCCCACCCTGTGGCATACCGTAACTCATCCCCATATCGTCAAGAGCCTCTAAAACCATTTTTCTTCTTTTTCGGTAAGCATCTGCCATCATCTCAACAGGTTCTTGAGTACCCGTGAGTGCTGCAATTCCAGCATATTGTGCGATGATGGATGTACCACCATTCAAGGCTGTTTTGAGTTCTTTCACCTTTGTCATCAAATCAGCAGGACCAACAACCCAACCTAAGCGCCAACCAGTCATTGAATAGGCTTTAGATAGCGCATTTAAGGTCAAGGTGCGCTCCTTGCCACCCGGTAATGATGCCGGACTGACATGCTCAAAACCGTCGTAAACAAAGAGATCATAAATGTCATCTGCCAGAACGATTAAGTCATGGTCGGTAGCAATCTGTAACATTGACTTCATATCATTAGGTGAAATAACATTAGCAGAAGGATTATTGGGTGATACCAGTAGCAATGAACTTGTTTTATCAGTAACCGCTCGGCGAACATCTTCAGGGTCAGCCCGAAAATCATTTTTCGGAAAAGTTGGAATATCAACTTTAACCCCACCTGCAAATGCAAGCGCATCGTTGTAAGTGTTATAGTTTGGCTCGGGAACGATCATTTCAGAGCCAGCAGAAGTGACTGCCATAACCATCAGAAAGAGTGCTTCTTGTCCGCCATTGGTAACGACAATTTCAGTATTCGGATCAACATCAATATTATTGACATCTTTCACTCGCCTAGCGATGGCTTCACGTAAGGCAAGAAGACCTTCTGGTGGAACATAATCTGAATGGTTTTTAATCATCGCTTCTTTTGCAGCAGCAACGACGTGTTCTGGTGTGTCAAAATCAGGATCACCACGTCCCATAATAATTGCATCGTCATATGTCCGTGCTTCGCCAAATAAGGCATACAGTAGACTTGTACCCTCTTTTTTTTGATTACTCATAATGCCATCTATTCCTCAGTTTTTCTTAGATAAGTGCTTGGAGCGCATGCTCTGCTGTATGATTAACATTTATACGTATAAGGTCGGGAGCACCAAACTCACTACCATCAGTGACTTGATACCCCTCTGAAGCCAATATCTTCAAGATTCGATCTTTTTCTGCGCCAGAGAGCCTGAATGCTAAGATATTTGCAGCTTGACCATCGACAACCTCAAGATTGGCTTGACCTGCTAATTCAATTAGTTTGTGTTTACTTGCACTGATTTGTTGTAGTTGAGTAGCATGATTAGCTTCAAATAGCTTACTGGCTTCAAGGGCGGCAAATTGTGTCGGCGTGCTGGTACAAATTGACATAACTTGTTTTATAGATTGCATTGCAGGGATAAGATTTTTCGGCGCAGCGATATACCCAATAAACCAACTAGCTAATCCCATTCCTGACCATGCTTCGCCTATAGCAATGACATTTGCGCTCATGTTATCTTGTCCTACTAAAGAAACATAACTAGCCATCTCTGTCCAAGACTCTAAGCCTTGATCCCAGATGATTGATGCGTTGTATTCAAGCGCCAGATTGCTGATTTTTTTAACATCATCTTTAGTATAAATTTCACCTGTCAGGCGTGATGGACTCTCTAAGTAGATAAGACGACTGCCTGCCTCTAAAATTGTCTTAATACTATTAATAGACGGTAATGCACTCTCAGAAACTGTAACAGCAATCTTCTGAACAGTACGAGGACGCATCCCAATTGCTTTTAAGACTCCCGGATGAACAACCTCTGGAACAGCAATTTGATTGTCAAATTCGTCACTAATCATTTGAATAGTAAGAAAGCGCGATTCTTGAACGCCTGCTGTGACCAACATGTTAGATATTTCATAATTGGATTTGTATTGTTGATTGAGGTAGTCCGCGATAGATTCACGAAGTGGCGCAATACCGGGGACATCAACATAATGTGTATTGCCCTCTTCTAATGCTTTAGACGCTTCGGCAATGATTTGCTCATCAAGTTGTGTGCGCATTGTATCAGCACTGAGATCTTTACTATCTTGCATGGTGGTGGCGGGTGACAGACGGTTTAAATCACTGTTGGTTTGATGTTGTTGTAAAAGCTTAACTATTGTTTGAGATGCCACAATGTGTTCTCTTTCTTAAAGAAAAGTCTTTATATACTTACCATTATGTCTTTTTGTATTTAACAGCATTACTTTACATTATTTTGATTCGCTTATTCTTCATCCCACGTCTCTGCTATCTCATCCCCGACAGAACCAATATGCTCGATTATGAGTTGTACAGCATCTTCAACTGCCTCGTTTTCGATTGCTACAACAATTGCTAAATGATTTTTGACGATTTGTAAAAGATCACCTTTTTTCTCATTTCGCAATGACATCATTTGTTGAACACGATGAGCAACATTCTGCCAAAATGTATTGAGCAAGCCATTATTACTATGACGCATCAAAGTTTCATGAAATTTACGATCATTCCAATTCACATCCAGGAGTTTATCGTTCTCAGCTGCTTGCATCATATCTTCACAAACCTTATAGAGATCATGTGCTGCTGATTTCGATTGCCCCAACACGATAATTTGGCGGGTAGCAAATGCTTCTAACATACTCCGCACACCAAATAAGTCTTCAATGTCTTTGCGCGAAACTTTTTTAACCGTTGGCACATGATAAGGTATCGTTTCGACGAATCCTTCGACACTCAAAACTTGTATTACTTCGCGTAGTGTTGCACTGCTAACCCCTAACTGACTAGCAAGCTCCGCAGCAATCAATGGCTGTCCCGGTTTAAGTTCACTGCTAGTGATAGCAGACCGAAGTCTATCTAAAACCCGTTCTTTAAGTGACTTCGATTCAACAGGTTGCATTCATTAATTACCTTTACCTTGTTTGACAAAACCAATTCATCTGATTAACAATTGTCGACAATTGTTAATATATTCTTTTGAATTAATAATATTATAGATATTAGTTAGATGAGTTGTCAAGTTTTCGGAGAAAACTGGTAAATTGAGCTACCTACAAATGAGAATATATTGGGGGAAGTTGTAGAAACAAAAACAGATAGATTTTAATCTAATGACTATTCAAAGAGTCTTATTAGAAAGATGATACGGCATAATGGTACTTAAATCGAACAACGATAACAAAGAGCGCTGGCATGTTCCTGGATTAAATCGACAAGTTATAATCTTCTTGATTTATAGTTTAATTTTTCATATCGGACTTTTCGGAATCACCGATTCTCTTCTTAATTTTTACTTCCTGAGCGTTGGATATGAAGCAGAGACTATTGGAACACTACAGGCATTGCCACGTCTTAGCGGTTTTTTGACAGGATTACCTATTGGGATTTTTGCAAACCGTTTCGGAAAACGACAAATTATTATCTTTTCGACTTACGGTATTGCAATATCTACTGTTGCAGTGGTTCTAGTACAAGGACTACCATTATTGATGATGAGTCGTTTTTTATTCGGATTTTTCTTCGGCGCAGGTCAAGTGGTCAAACCGCCTTACATGGTGACTTTGACTCATAGTGATGAACATACAGCACAATTTTCTTATCACAACTTTATTAGTATGAGTGCAGTAGCTATGGGTAGTGTTTTAGGTGGGTTCATGCCATTGATTATTAGTAGGATATTTTCAATTCACTCCATTCAAGCGTTGCCAGCCGAGCAAACATCAGATGCATATCGTGGGGCGATTTTGCTCGCAGCTCTATTGATTTTACTAAGTGTGATTCCACTCTATCGGCTACCAAAAGATATCTTAAATCAAAAAACACCAAAAAAACAAAACGGAAAATCTTCTTCGGATAATGTTCCTTGGTTAAGGATTATAAAGTTATCAATACCTTTACTTATATTTGGTATTTCTGGTGGATTAACTTTCCCATTCTTCAATTTGTTTTTCAGAGAAACATTTGATATCCCTGATAATATCGTTGGAATCATACTCGCGCTTGGATGGTTGGGAATGGCAATAATTCCTTTACTCAATCCCATTTGGGAGAAGCATGTAGGGCGTGCAAAAGCATTAACAGGATTAATGAGTATTAGCGCGATTGCGTTTTTCGGTTTAGGTGTTGTGCCAACATTATTATTCGCAGTTATCCTCTATATATTTGCTATAGCTATCCGCAATACCATGCAACCCTTATATCAGCCTTTACTTATGGATTCTCTGCCATCAAATTTACATAATTTGGCAAGTAGTGTTGGACTAGTCTTATGGAATCTCGGCTGGTTTGCCTCAACAATGAGTTTCGGCATTCTTCAAGGTCAGATCGGATATAGCGGGATTATGATTCTTGTTGCGATTTTTGTGCTACTCAATGGACTAAGTATTTTTGTGGCATTTAAGCGATCCTCTGGGTTCGGTTCTGTTGCAAAAAATTGATAGAACAGCTATCGTGTACAGAATCAGAACAAAATTCATCAAAGAGATCATCGAAGCCGA
>JBAUIA010000435.1:0-2030 GCA_049680565.1 Phototrophicaceae bacterium | reverse complement strand
GAGCTTATCTGCATGGAATAACGATAATCTCAACATCTACTCTGATAGCGTGGATACTTATAATCCTAATTTCCCAGTTCCTGCGCTTGTATCTTTAAACACAGATAATTCAGATTACTATCTTGGGATTGATAATCTTGTATCCAATACTGCAAGATATACATTATCTGGAACATTCCAAACAACCCCGTGTGATATCTTTAATAACGAATGTTTGGGCAACCAACCAGAACCGCAGACGGTTGTTCTGGCAAGAGGTATCGGTATCACAAGTGGTAATGCTGTATACAATGGTAATTTTGAAGTGGAATCTTATTGTCAGCAAATTTTACCCGGTTCTGATGTTAGTCAAAATGATGTGAATTGGTTCTGCACTACCGATGGTGGTGTGCGTGTTCAACTAACAGAACTTGACTTCACTGAGATTTGTCGCCAGACTTACAATGAGCCTAGTGCCTTTGCTGTACGCGATCTTGATTTGACAACTCCTGATGATTCGCAGAATAATATCCCAGCATTTAACTGGCGTTGTCTTGGTCCAGAAACTGCAAATCGCTAGAAACGCTCAATTGAATTTGTAGCTTCAGAATGGATATTGCTATTAGACAATATCCATTCTTACCTTTTTAGATAACTCATCCAAAAAAGTTATACCCTTGAACTGATTTCAAGAGTTTAATGAAAACATATCATTCAGATAAGGTCTACAATCACCTCGACGGACTCTAAGCGCGGAGTGCTGGCTTTGATACGGACTACGCCTGTGCTACGATTGGCGCGTAAGAACAGCGCTGCTTGACCACCGACCAAGGCAAAAGGATTATCGCCAATGAGTTGGGCATCGCCTTCGAGGATTTCAAATGTGATGGGCTGAATGGCATAGGGTAAGCGATTGCCATAGTTATCCGTGATTTTGACAACGAGTCGCGTCATATCCATGCCATCGGCTTTGAGAGTGTCATCTTCGGCATAAAATTCGAGTTTGCGCGGAATGCTATCAGCTTCGATGAACTTTTCTGCAACTTGCTCTCCATCAATATACCCAACCACACGCAAAATTTTAAATTTACCGCCCCATAGTAATGGCATTCCATGTACTTTAATTGGTGGATGAGGCAAAGTTGGGAACTCGTTATCATTGGCTTCAAAGCGTCCGATATGTTCTTCACCGACCCAAACATCAACCGCATCGACATTGGTCAGCACATAAAATGGATCATTACCACCTTCGGAGCGATCTCCCATTGTCCAAAATGTTGAAAGTTCCATCACGATTTCTTCATCGCGCGATTTTTGGCTCTTATAGACAAACGCAGCCCATTTTGGTAATCGCCACATATCCATCACGCCGTGATAGCAAACGCGATCACCACTCCCGAAATCGAGATGCGTATTATAGTCAAAGGCACACCAGCCGATTGCCCCACTCACGCCCCCTGTTGTCATCGCCATCGATTGCACCCGTGCATGACGCACCACATGCTCTTGCTGACGTTCTTCATTATCAAATGTTTTGGTCGGGAACATATGCCCGTTGTATTCGGTAATTAGCCAAGGCGATTCTGTGGGTTCAAGCACGCCGTTGGTAAAATCGTTATAGCCATAGACATCTTCTAAAAATTCACTCGTTGGGAAAAAGCGCACCCCTGATGTAGGACGTGTGGGGTCAAGCTCATGCGCGAGAGCGTTGGTTTTCGCGTAGAAATCATGATTATCCCATGATTCATTGATGCGAACACCCCAAACAATAATGCTCGGATGATTCCAATCGCGTTCAATCATCACGCGCACATCACGCAAACTAATATCTTGCCAATCAGCATCCCCAATATGTTGCCAGCCCGGAATTTCCTCAAAGACGAGCAAGCCAATTTCATCACAGCGATCTAAGAAATATTTACTCTGTGGATAGTGACTGCATCGGACGATATTGCATCCCATATCTTTGATAATATCGGCATCACGGGCTTGTAAGCGTTCTGAAACTGCCATCCCCACAAACGGATACATCTGATGACGATTCAAGCCCC
>JBAUIA010000434.1:0-3326 GCA_049680565.1 Phototrophicaceae bacterium | reverse complement strand
TGGTTTATGGCTTAGTTATTGTGACATTGGCAATCATTAGTGCCTTGTTTCAGCTTAATATGTTGCGCTTTGTACCGAATTTGGAAACCTACCTGACTTCACCGATTTGGTGGTATGCACGTATCCTGATGATTGTGATCGTCTGTGCTATGATTGTTGCCACAATCGGGCGCATTATTGCTGTACTACAATCGCAATTAAAGCATTCTCAAGATGTTGCTAATCAACTGGAACAACGTACCGACGACTTGATTGCAGAAGTCCAAAAACGTGAACAAGCTGAACAAGCCCTCGCAGCCGTCATTGATGAACTCAAAATACTGGATAGCCTCAAAGATAATTTTATTGATGGGGTGTCTCATGAACTACGCACGCCACTTGCCAATATTCAGCTTTATCATCAATTATTAGGCATGAAGCCTGATAAGATGCAATCTTATCTGCCAACCTTGACCAAAGAAACCGAGCGCTTGAGCCATATCGTCGAGCAAATGTTATACGCATCAACTGAGTATGATAATTTACAACTCATGACCATGGTCGAGATTGATTTGTTAAAGCTGGTTCATCAATTAGTGAATGAACAGTCTGAACGCATTTCCGAAAAGAACCTCAAACTTGATCTGCAACGTATTGAAACACAACAACAATTCTTGACATTGGCTGCCCCCGAGCATCTCTATCGGGCGGTTAATAATGTGCTTGATAATGCAATTAAGTATACCCCTCTTGATGGGTCAATAGCGATAGATATTCAAGAGCATGTTGCTGGTAATCAACGGATAATTGCATTGACCATTCGTAACACAGGCGAATGCCCCAGTAAGGACGAACGCAAGCTCATTTTTGAGCGCTTCTATCGCGGTGCATCGGCACTTAATATGGGGGTAGCAGGGGCTGGCTTAGGTTTGCCGATTACACAACAAATTTTAAGCCAATACGGTGGACTCGTAAGCCTTCATTGTGATGATGATCGTGTTAACTTTACGATGCAAATGGTATCGGTATTGCCAATGGAACAAATTTTGCAAGCAGATTCCCCAACGCCATCATCATCTGCCTAGACGCAGGGCTACCTTGCGCTACAATAATCCCTATGACGACACAACAGACATCTCAACCTATGACACTAAAAACAAGTATACGGATTATAATTGCCTTGATTGTATTGGTAGGCTTATTCCTTGCTGATTTACAATTTCACGGCGTGGCTTGGCGCGTGATCTATCACCAAACAGGGGAAGAAAGCATCGCTGGGCAAATTCAAGGGATGATCGAACTCAGTGGTAATCTGATTCGCCTCCAACCGCGCACTGCGCCCCTTGAACAAATCCAACATACCGATATTTTTCCTTATGGGATTAATACTTTTTTCGAGCAAGAAACTGAACTTGATAAACTCAATGTGCAATTTCAGATGATTGCGGATGCTGGCTTTGGCTGGATTCGTCAAGAATTTCCTTGGGAAGACATCGAAATTGATGGGCGTGGACAATTCACCGATAGCCGTATTGATTATGATGGTGATGGCGAAAATGATACCATCGATGCGTGGATTAAATATGATACGATTGTTGATCTCGCAGATACATACGACCTCGATATGATCGTGCGCCTGAGCAATCCACCTGCATGGTCACGCGCTGAAAACCCTGATACCGCAGGTGGCGCAGTTGCACCGCCTGATGACTATCAAGATTTTGTCAATTATGCCGTTGCTGTCGTTGAACGCTACCAAGGGCGGATTCAGTATTATCAAGTATGGAATGAACCCAATATCTACCCTGAATGGGGTGAGCAATTTGTGAATCCTGCCGATTACACACGCTTATTGTGCATGACTTATGATGCGATTAAAGCTATTGACCCCAATATCGTTGTGATTAGTGGCACAATCGCCCCGACAGCTTCCTTAGATGGTTATTTTGGGTATCATGATTTGATCTATCTCCAAAATATGTATAGTAACGGGGCTGCCAGTTGCTTTGATGTATTATCAGCACAAGGGTATGGACTCAATAGTGGTCCGACTGATCGTCGCGTGCGTGCAACCCATCTCAGTTATGCGCGTCATGTTTTATATCGGGACATCATGGTGACCAATGGCGATGCCCACAAGCCGATTTGGCTCAGTGAAGTCGCTTGGAGTCCTGTATTGGATTTATGCCTTGAAACGGGCGAGTGTTTGGCGTGGGATGAAGTCGCTGGCGCGGGTAACTTTGGCGCAGTCACCAATGAGCAAGCAGCACGCTATTTACAAGGTGCATATGATCGTGCGCGAGAAGAATGGTCATGGGTGGGGCATATTAGCTATTGGCATTTCACACGCCCAACCATTGATGAAGCCACAGGCGTTGCCTATTGGTTTCGCATGGTCGAAGCCGATTATAGTCCTGAAAATCCAACATTTTCGCCTTTGCCAGTCTACGAAGCAGCCCAGAACAGCATCCGTGATGCACTAGCAAATCCTATTTTGTATCGTGGTACACACCAAGCCGAAAGTTGGGAAATTACCCTCAGCGATGATGCCCAAGCGGTTGACACATTAGGCGCATATTTTGGTGACGCGATGCAAACACGCGAACTCATTGCAACCACAAATGGCACAAGTGTCAGTATGCGCTTCCGAGCCGATAGCCCTATTTTAGTGTCTCGTGATGGTGAATTTGTCGATACAATTATGCCTGACCCAGCCATTGGCAATAGTTGGCAAACATGGCAATTCTCGACAGGGATTACTGCTCAAACTGCGACAATTCGTTTTATTTCTGAGACTGATTTTATCGTGGATAGCTTGAGTATTCGCAGCGAATTTTGGCTTAAAGTGATGCCTGCTCTATGTGGTATCAGTGCGATCTTAGCCGTTATCTTAGTGTTGAGCTTGCCTTCGCTGTATCATCGCCGTACGAACCAAGATATTGATGCGCGTCGCAAACAGTATCAACAACAGATGGCACGCCGTCGTTAAGGATTAGAACCTATTATTTAAAACAATTTTGCCTCAGAATGCTGTATTCTGGGGCATTTTCGTATTAATGGATCAAGTTCAATTTACATTTTCTTAGTGCTATCTCTGCAAAAAAGTTTGAATGTAATTACCCTTCTAAATAATTTCTAAAACACAAGTGCAGATCCTGTAATCTGATATAATAGACTTCATACATGAGATTTGTGTGTTCTGAAAAATGCTAAGTGAAGGGGCAAAAATCTGATGAACTTTGAGCAATTGATAACACTACTTAATCATCCAAAACCACGCGCTCGCTTGGTTGCTATTCATACCATAGATCTATTAGATGAAGTCCGAGCGTTAGATGCGATTAGTG
>JBAUIA010000433.1:0-31176 GCA_049680565.1 Phototrophicaceae bacterium | reverse complement strand
CATCACGGAACTTGCCACCTTTGCGGAGTCCACAAAAAATATAGTCGCGCTCATTAGGCGAATTCGCCATCAGAATCATATGCCAGTGGGTCAATGCTGAGTGAGCAGGATCATCGCGTCCAGCAACCATTGTCACCTCACGGTATTTATCACCTTTGCCATGTCTTACACGGATGATACCTGCATCCCAATCGATATCTTGCCATTTGAGAGCGATCACTTCGGCACGTCGCATCCCAGTATAGAATAGAACGGACAGCAAGGCTTTGTTGCGTGCTTGCAGGGGTGGGTCACCATCCCACACCTCAAGAATTTTCCAGACTTGTTGTGGACGTAAGGCACGGCGGATACGTTCATCACCAGCTGTTTCTTCGGTGGGTGCTTTCAGCAAACGCAATCCTTCATAGAGTACCTTGAATTCTGGATGCTTCATATCGAGTGCCAGCACACGCGCTAATTTTCGGAATGCCGACAAATGGCGTTTGCGCGTTGCAATCGTCACAGGTTGGTCAATCAAGAATTCGTAAACAGTCTGAGGGCGTAAGTCGAAAGGATGAACCTCATAGGTTGCACACCAAGCAACCCAGTTCTGGTAGGTCTGCGAGTAAATGCGGGCGCTACTTTTCGAGACCGTGAGTAGCGTTGTATCGATGACCGCATCAATATCCAGATTGGGGTAGGGGGTGTTGTTGAGGATGATGTCAGGCATACTGAACCTTAGAACTATTTATTGACCTTTTATTACATTTTAACATTCTTTTATAACTACAGCAAATATTGATTTGCTGTAGCTATTTGTGCCTAGCATTTTTCCTAAAACAGAGGTTGAGCTATTTTTGACCGTATCCCGAACTCACCCCTTAAGTGACAAAGTGAACTCAAATTCCAATCGCACATCATCGGATACATTCGCCACACCAGCGGCTTCTGGAATCGTAATATTGAAATCCGTGTATTGTACGCTTGCAGATGCCAGTCCTTCGATTTGCGTGTTACTTAATACTGTTAGTCTCACATCAAACACAATATCTTGATTAAAACCATGTAAGTTGAGTGTCCCATTTATCTGGAAATTGATTGTATTCCCAATCTGGATTTCATCGGGAAAATTGAGCAATTCCACAGGAACGAAGGTTGCTATTTCATACTCAGGATTATTCGCTTGCAGGATCTGTCCACGTAATGCCCGATTTCGCAATTCATTGTCGGTTTGCAGAGTCCCGACATTAACCACAATAGCACCCAGCTGTGTATTACCTGGTGATTCAAAATCAATGAGTAATTCGCCTGCAACTTCGTGAGTACGACCAATGACGGTTGTAGGTTCACCTAACAACACCTCGTCAATCAGAAAACGTGCTTCAGACTGAGTGGAATCAATTGCGAAAACACGGCGGGAATCATCGGGTTGCAGAATGAGTTCAGGAGTCACGAGAGGCGCACTTGCTTGACCACTGCCACCGGAAACCCAGATATATGCAATGAACAACAAGACGACAATAATACCTATAGTAACAAAGAGAATAACCCCTTTTACAATGGATTTCATAGCTTTTCATGACTCCTGATTTCAATACACCGATGTATTCTAAAATTTCACAAGAAATGCTGTCAGATACATAATCACGATACCTAAAACCAAACCACCGAGATTGAGCCAGTTGAGGGTATTGATGTTGAGACGGTCACTGTCACGCACAATCAGCTTACCCACTTCCCATATCACCTGCAAAATAGCACCAATACCAATCGCAAGGAAGACGGTGGCGAGTACAGGATTGAAGGCAAATCCACCTAACCAGGTTCCTAAGATGGCAGGACCACCCGCTAGCAATAGTAAAGCGGCAAAGTGAGGTAATCCAGGATTTTTGCGAATAATTGGTGCGGCTATACCAACACCCTCAGTGATGTTGTGCAATGTAAAGCCAAGAATTAAGAAGACACCGAGGGCTGCTTCACCAAGTGCAAAGGAAGCGCCAATTGCTAATCCCTCGCCTAGATTATGTAATCCGATACCCAGTGCGATACGGTATGAGATACCAAGTGGACTAATATCACGCCCCTGCTGAACACCACCTATGACTAGCAACGCACCAAGGGTAATCAAAGCTACAAATGCAACCATCGGAACACCCTGCCAGAATGCAGGTAATTCGTTTGCAAACTCCAGTGCATCCAACCATGTACCGATTGCCAGAAATACTAATAAGCCAATCGTCAACGATAGAACAAAGTTTATCCCCTGTGTTCCTAATCGCTTCATGAAGGGATACCACAACATCCCCAGCAGGACAGGTATGATACCGACATACAGACCAACTAGACCGAAGCGCAAAAACAAATCAGTTGATGGTTGCGGAGATAGAACTGCAACAGGTATTTCCTCTGCGAAAGTACCACCCAGTGATGTCACCAACACGACCTCATGTGCTTCTTCTGCTACCCATGGATAGGGTATTGTGAAGGTCGCACTCCCGAAGCGCGGAATGCTGGTTGATGGGTCAACACTAAACTGCCAGTAGGCTTCGTCGACTAAAACTTGTGCGATAGTGACTTCTTGCGGACCATCATTGACAACATTTACGACAATTCGTCCTGCTTCAGGTAATGTGATTTGTTGAATGGTGACTTGCTCAACGGGAGGACCCGATAACTCAGACAACCCACCCTGTGTAATAACAATCAATGCTGCAATAATGCCAAGCAAAATCAGAGGAACAAGGGCTAATACCCATGCAAGACCACTCAGGTTATTTTGTTGATTTTGTACATCATTTACTTGTTCACTCATGATGTTTGCTCCTGCTCGCGCCATGGAACAGTGCTACCCTGAGTAGCCCGTAAATCCCATTCATCATCTAGCCCAACTTCAGCCAGTGCATCAGCGAAATCAGCTTCTTCTACGACATTGAAATGCCCCATCCATCCTAATTCCGTGAATTCTGTAACGTGCGCGTGGAACATATAAGGACCGGGCCAACGATATGAAAATTCCAGAATACCGCGCTGAGCCTGTGCTTGCATGATCGTATCGACAATTCGATTCGTCGGTTCAAGTGTTGTTCCATGGTCGTAGTAATCGAAGAATTCTGCATGAAGATGAAAAGAGTTAATCGGATCAAATTCAGTGATATTGATGAGATAGACCCGTACACGCTCACCTACTTTTACCGGAATCTTGCGCCGCATGTATTCAAAGCCAACTGTATTGACCGCGTAAATCTCATTCCCACCGTCAAAATTGGTATCAAAAGCATTCATGACCATCACAAATTCGCGGGCTGGTGTGCGACCTTCTTTGGGGTCAACAATAAATGCACCATACAAACCTTTATGCACATGGCGCTTCAATGGAAGTGAATGGCAATGATAGAGATGACAACCGAATGGTTCTGCATCAAACTCATAAACGGTTTCTTCGCCGGGATAGATATCGCCATCACCTGCTCCGGGAACACCATCCATTTCAAAAGGATGAACCCCGTGAAAGTGAATGGTATGAGGATGAGTGCCAAAATTGCGGAAGCGAATGCGAATGCGATCACCTTCCGTACAACGGATTGTGGGACCTGGAACGCGCCCGTTATATGTCCATGCAGGAAAGAAAATACCGGGAGCAATTTCTATCTCTTGATCCCCTGCGTCGATGGTGTATTCGCGTAGAATCTGACCATTGTCCATTGTGCTGACTTCACCATAATCCCAGTCGGTAAGCACCTGTAGCGGGTCGAAACCGTTATTCAAGTGATTGACCTCCCCCATCATCATCATGGTGCCATCGTGTCCATTCATATGGGTGCTTGTTTCAGTCGTAACTTCGTCCTGTGCAGTTGCGCCCTGACCTAACAAGCCAATACCAAGTAAGCCAGCAAGTGTGCCGATACCCGTTTGAATAAAACCGCGTCTCGAAACAAAGTTCTTGATCGTATCATTCATATATGCCCCTCACTTTAATATTTATCTATTCTAAAATAAATTTTAGACTATTCTAAAAATATAGTCAAGCACTCAGAGCATAATCGTCTCAGGGTAGTGCGGTGAGTTGAAAGGGTTGACAAAAGCTAAAACTTGTATAAAATATGAATATACGTTCATATATTCACTCATTATGGTATTAATATGAATTCACAGTTCCAACAAGATGATGAAACGACAGAAGATATTGTTCCTCTGGAAGCATCACTAGCAGAAGATATGGCAGCAATTTTTAAGACGCTGGGAGATCCTAATCGGTTGCGAATTGTCTCCTTACTGGCGACACATGAACTCTGTGTCGATGATGTCGCATCGTTGCTCGATATGACACCATCTGCTGTATCACATCAGTTGCGAACGCTAAGACAAATGAGACTGGTGAGTTCGAGAAAAGAAGGACGACAGGTATTT
The DNA here is from genome assembly GCA_049680565.1 of Phototrophicaceae bacterium. Classification (GTDB taxonomy): domain Bacteria; phylum Chloroflexota; class Anaerolineae; order Aggregatilineales; family Phototrophicaceae; genus JAUZRW01. The sequence continues at coordinate 26,790 of JBAUIA010000433.1, read as the reverse complement.
TATAAATTGCAGGATGAGCATGTTATGGATCTGTATCTGACAGCCATGAAACATGCAGGATGTGATTAGAATTCAAAATTTTTTGCGGAAATATGTGAATAGATGTTCATATGTTCATTTAATGAGATAGTGTATCAATTAGAGGGAGCAACATGAATCAATACGAAACGGACATACTCATCATTGGCGCAGGACAAGCAGGACTAGCACTCGCTTATTACTTGCAATCTACGGATTTACGTTATCTGCTCATCGAACAGAATGAACGCATCGGAGATAGCTGGCGTCAACGCTATGATTCACTCACATTGTTTACAAGCCGTGCTTACAGTGCCTTGCCCGGTCTTGCAGTGAAAGGTGATCCCGATGGATATGCCACACGGGATGAAATCGCTAGTTATTTTGAACACTATGCACATCATTATGATTTCCCTATCCATCTCAAGCAATCAGTTGAGCAGTTAAAAAAAACGCAACATGGTTTTCAAGCAACCACAATAACGGGTGATATTTATCTGAGCCACATTGTTGTGATTGCAACTGGTGCATTCCAAAAAGCAAGCGTACCTCAAATGGCTAATCATTTTGCGCCAGATGTTAATCAATTTACAGCGCAGACTTATCAAAACCCTGCACAAATCCCGATAGGTAAAGTGCTAATCGTAGGGGATGGTGCCAGTGGGCGCGATTTCGCTAATGAACTGAGCCAAACACACGATGTATTACTCGCCACAGGACGTTCACGCCGTCTGTTACCAGAAAAACTGCTGGGAAAGAGTGTCTGGTGGTGGTTGGATCGCCTCAACTTACTTCAAGCTCGCAAAGATAGTTTTATTGGTAAACTCATGCAAAAGACGGATCCATTTCCCGCTCGTGGTAGGCGACTCAAGAGTCTTGAGAAAAAAGGTGTCCGTATTCTCCCCCACCTGACAAAGGTTGAGGGCGACATTGCTCATTTTGACAATGGGCATTCGGCTCAGGTTGATGTTGTTATCTGGGCAACAGGTTATCAAGATAATAGTGATTGGGTAACTATCTCAGATGTCAAAGATAAGAACGGCAATTTTATCCATGATGAGGGAATCTCACCCGTCGAGAATCTCTACTTCATAGGGCGCTCATGGCAACGCACCCGCGGGTCATCACTTATTACAGGGGTTGGAGACGATGCCGAAATTCTTGTACAGCAACTTCAGCAGAAATGGTCACAAAATCCAGAAACAGCGCTTCAGAAAGGAGCATAAAGATGACTAAAACAACACAACTCGAATTGAATCTATTGCTACCCGGCATCAACACTGACGATGACTGTGTACAAATCTTAACACAGCGTCTGGCACATCGCAGAGGCATCGAAAAAGCCCACGTGATACAAGAAGGGGATGAATCCCAATTATGTTTGCATTTTGAACCAAATCTGATTTCTCTCGGAGAGGTCAAACGTGTGGCACAAGACAGTGGCGCAACGATCACCGAACGGTATCGTCATGAACAAATCCCGTTTCGAGGCTTGAGAACTGCCGATGCCGCCGACAATCTGGGCGATACTCTCAGCAAAACTGAAGGTGTACTCCATGCCAATGTCAATTATGCTGCTGGACTGATTTTCATTGCCTATGACACAGAACTTATCCAACGATCAGCATTTGAGCAAATCATTAGACAATTAGGTGCTTCCATTGTGGCCTCTCCACACGACATCCATGAAGAAGAGGCGCACGATCATGAGCAGGAAGACGGTCATGGACACGATCATGGCAGTGCGCCTGCTTTCTTACCTCATTGGATGCAGGAACGCTGGACACTACTTCTGGTGGGACTTGCAGGTCTCTTTTTCTTGATTGGATGGGTCGGTGAAACATTTTTGGGTCTACCAGAATCTGTTGCTTTTGTCTTCTTTCTGCTGGCTTATGTAGCAGGAGGCTACGATGTAGCTACACATGCTCTACCTGCTTTGCTTAAAGGCAAGTTCGATACGGATATTCTGATGCTGGCGGCTGCGGCAGGTGCAGCAATCTTAGGTGAGTGGGCAGAAGGTGCATTTCTGCTCTTCTTGTTTAGTCTCGGTCATGCTGGTGAACATTATGCGCTAGGTCGAGCGCGTGATGCTGTCAACAAACTCGGTGAATTGATGCCTGCAACCGCTCAACTCAAGAAGGGCAATAGTGTTGTCGAAACACCTGTTGAAGAACTCAATATTGATGATGTCGTGCTTGTTCGTCCGGGTGATCGCGTTCCTGTTGATGGTGAAGTCGTTGCTGGCGACAGTAATATTGATCAGAGTCCGATTACTGGCGAAAGTGTTCCCGTTACTAAAAGCATTGGCGATGAAGTCTTCGCAGGGACAATCAATCAGGATAATGCTATTGATGTTAAAGTCACAAAACTGGCGAAAGATAATACACTCAGCCGTGTCATGCAGATGGTTGCTGAAGCGCAGAGCCAGCAAAGTCCCACACAGCGATTTACCCAACGCTTTACCGCATGGTTTGTGCCAGCAGTTCTGGTTGGAACGTTGCTCTTTGTGGTTATTCCACCACTTTTGGGTCCGACTTCTTTGCAGGATAGTTTCTATCGCGGAATGCTCCTGCTAGTCGCGGCATCACCCTGCGCACTGGCAATTGGTACGCCTGCCGCTGTCTTGTCCGGGATTGCACAGGCAGCACGGAACGGTGTACTCATCAAAGGGGGTGTCCACCTCGAAAGTCTCGGCACATTAGATGCAATAGCCTTTGATAAGACTGGGACGATCACAACAGGCGAATTTGGTGTCAGCGATATTGTCACAACCAGTGGAACGTCTGAAATTGAACTTTTGCGTATTGCTGCCTCTGTTGAACAACAATCCAATCACCCGCTGGCGAAAGCCATTGTCGCTGAGGCACGGAAACGTGATCTCAATTTAGGAAATGCGGATGGATTAGAGAACATTGCAGGTAAGGGTGTCAAAAGTACGCTTGATGGTATGCCCGTGTTGCTTGGCTCAGGCAGGCTATTTGTAGACAACATAGATTTTCAATCCGGGTTAGCAAAGCAAGTCAAAACATTAGAGCAAAAAGGACGCACTGCGGTAATTGTTCAACATGGCGAGCGTTTTCTGGGCGTGCTTGGTCTCGCAGATGTACCACGCGAGAATGCTCAATCTGTAATGCAATCTCTTAAGGATATTGGTATCAAACATCTGGTAATGCTCACGGGTGACAATGATGATGTAGCACAACAAATTGCACAACAGGTGGGCTTAACCGATGTCAAAGCTGAGTTATTGCCTGAAGATAAGTTGCAAGCGATTAAATCAATGGAGAAAAGCTATAACTCAATTGCCATGATTGGCGACGGTGTGAATGATGCTCCAGCACTGGCAGCAGCTACAGTCGGGATTGCAATGGGTGGTGCTGGTACAGCAGTCGCTCTGGAAACAGCTGATGTTGCGTTGATGGCAGATGATCTGAGTAAATTGCCGTTTGCAGTGGGCTTAAGTCGGGCTAGCCGACGCATTATCCAGCAAAATCTTGCGATATCCCTGGGAGTAATTGGTCTTCTGATATTGGCTTCAGTTCTCGGTGTGGTACAACTGAGTGGAGCTGTGATTCTGCATGAAGGCAGTACAATTCTGGTTGTAGGGAATGCTATTCGCTTACTTGCTTACAAGGAATAGCTAATGCAGATAAAGAAGACGATTCACTGGTATGACAAGTTTTCTAAAATCTATGATTGGATGAATGATTATCCTTACACAGAACCTAGAAAAGCCGCAATCGAGACACTTCAGTTACAAGAAGGAGATGTCGTATTAGACCTTTTCTGCGGTACTGGCATTAACTTTCAAAGCCTGTCAGAGCAGATTGGTGAAACAGGTAAGGTCATAGCCATTGATGCTTCAGCAGGTATGTTGGAGAAGGCAAAGGCTCGTATCCATAACTTACAAATTAATCCTGATCAGTTTGAATTGTATGAACAAGATCTGCTCAATCTGGATGCGAGCTTTCTTGCAAGTGTAATCCCACATGGTGTCACTCTCAAAGTGCTTCAAACACTGGGTATAGCAGGTCATCCTGATTGGAACCCTTTTTGGGATACATTATTCGAGGCACTACCAATTGGAACACGATTTACAACGATGGACGTTTCTTGTCCCAAAGGTAGTTTATCTGCACGCATCATTACGTTGTTGGGGGCAGGACAGTTTAGCACAGCGATTGCAGACTATCAGGCATGGTTGCGCCTGAAAGAACGCTGTTCTAGTTACAAAGAAAAAGAATACGATGCGTTTAATCTGTTACGGTGTTCTGTGATAGTGGCAAGTGGAGTAAAGTTAGAGTGAAGCTATTTGAATTAGGAGAAAACAATGATTAAAAAAAGTCTTATGCTTGTAGGATTATTCCTGCTGTCAACCATTATGGTTGCATGTGGAAATACAACAGTTACAAGTGAAATCACTGTAAGCAATGCATGGATACGTCCCGGAGAAACTGATGGTCCACCCACTGCCGCCTACATGGTGGTTCAAAACACGGGAAATGGTGCAGATCGTCTTTTGAGTATCTCAGCAGACTTTTCCGAAATGCTAAGAGTGCATGAGACACAGGTCATTGATGATGTTGCTCGCATGATACCACAAGAAGATGGGGTGCTAATTCCTGCGAAAAGCACTGTTGAGTTTAGGCAAGGTGGACTCCATGTGATGATTATGCAACTAAATGAGAACTTAGTAGAGGGACAAGAAGTTGAGATGATTCTCACCTTTGAATACACTGGGGAAATTACCGTTTCTGCGATAGTAAGTTCAACAGGACAAATTGGAGATGAACAATGACAACTATGTCATAAAATGAAGTAATGTCGCTATAATTTTGGAAATGAAGAACAAATAAATGTGTACGTTTCAAGTGTGGGCAACTTATCACTGGCTCAACAAGGTTGAATGGATTCTCTTTCTGGACAATTATTGTTAGTTTAGTTATGATGATTGTGCATATTTTCACATATTCATGGATATGAGATGACTGATGAAGTAGTAAGACCTAGTCTCTGTGGTGATGTTGATGTAGATGATATTGTCGGTGATATTCTGTTGGATAATACGGCATATCTTGCCGCAGACATCTTCAAGACACTTGCAGATCCGACGCGCCTAAAAATTATTACACTGCTTCTCAAAAACGAATTATGTGTTCATACCATTGCGGATCTATTGGATGTTAGTCAATCTGCGGTATCGCATCAATTGCGTATCATGCGACAATTACGATTAGTACAATTTCGTAAAGAAGGTCGCCATGTCTTTTACAAACTTGATGATGAGCATGTGTACAATTTGGTCAAGAATGTTCTGGATCACCTTAGTCATAGATAGGTAAGATTTTTTTGCGACAATATATGAATATATTTTCATGTATTCATAAATGAGACTTAGTATCAATGAATTAGAGGTCGCTTGAAATGTATAATTTATCTGATAAAAAGAAATTTTGGGATACACTACGCCCGACACTCCTCTATATAGCATGGGCAACTGCACTTGTTGCAACTTTAGGGAGTTTGGTTTTTAGCGAGATTATGAACTTTATCCCTTGTGAGTTGTGCTGGTATCAACGCATCTTCATGTACCCTATCGTTTTGATTTTGACGGTAGGTATTCTCTTGCGTGATAAACGGGTTGTATTTTATACCCTGCCCTTATGTGTTATCGGGCTGGTGATTTCTGTTTATCATAATTTACTTTACTACAATGTGATTTCTCAGGGTTGGCACGTCTGCACGGCAGGGGTACCGTGTGAAACACGCTGGATTCAATGGTTTGGATTTGTAGGTATTCCATTCCTTGCCTTAACATCTTTTGTAATCGTGATTTTGTGTCTGCTCTGGTATCAAACCTCTAATGATAACTTGAATGAGAAAGAATCCAGCCAGAATGCGATTACGGTTATGCCAAGTTGGATGTTGAATAGTCTGTCTGTAGTTATAGTCATTGGTTACTTCGCCCTATTAATCATTGCCGCTACAAATGGAAGTTAAACAACGACTGTAATCTCGTGAACGAGTACACAATAATTGTTGAAAAATGTCTGTAATAAAGTCTTGAAAAAAGGATATACAACCATGTCAAAAAGAAGAAATACAACATCTAAACAACGGTTTAAAGTTAGTAAAGAATTGCAGTGGTTATTGTTGATTGGTATACCTGTTATCTTGGTGATGGTATTGGGGATAACAGCGTATAACTCCAATCAAGCTAACAACACTGGTGTTGATGAATCTCTGTTAATACGGGAGGACAGCCCGACACTGGGTGCAGAAGATGCGCCTGTGACCATCGTTGAATTTCTTGATCCCGAATGTGAAGCTTGTCGTGCTGCCTTTCCTGCTGTGAAACAACTTCTTGAAGATTATGGCGAAGATGTACGTTTGGTTGTCCGCTATCTTCCTTTACACAATAATTCCGTATTGGCAGCAGCAGCAACTGAAGCGGCTGGTGAGCAGGGAATGTATTGGGAAATGCAAGAGGAGTTATTTGTCCATCAGACTGAATGGGGCGAACAGCAAACGCCACAAACTGAGCTTTTTATAACTTATGCTGAAGAAATCGGACTAAATATTGAACAGTTTACAGATGCGCTTGATGATGCGGACATTCTTGCAAGAATCGAGCGAGATCATGCCGATGCACAAGCACTCGGTTTAACAGGCACTCCAACATTTTTCATCAACGGACAACTTGTTGAACCTCTGAGCCTTGATCGAATTGTTGAAATGATAGAGGCAGAATTAGGCTGATTACGAACTTAATAAATATGTACATCAATTATAGAAAATCAATGCAATAGATGGTTATCAATTCACCAATTGTTGTTTGGTAACAAGGGAAAATTGATCTAATGAATTTCACACCGATCTTAGCACATGGCTCACTTGGTAACTTTGATGAGGTTGTTTTCATGCTAATAATTTTCATCTTTGTCGGCATGATGGTTGCTAGCTGGATGCGAAGCCGTTTTCAAGATGATGAATACGCTCATCAGAATAATGAGAGAGAAAAAATATCCGATATAGAAACGACACGATCAACAAGTAAGTTTGAACTTGAGTAGATTAGTCCTTATGAAACGTCTGAGTTTATTATGCCTACTGCTTATCCTTAGTTTGCAGGTTGTACCAGCATCAGCACATGGATATATCTTACGTTCCATTCCTGAAAACCGAGCGACTTTAGAACGTTCACCTACTCGGCTTCAATATTGGTTCAGCGAATCGCTTGAACCACAATTTAGCGAGTTCATCCTGCGTGACCAACAGAGCAATATCATCGCGACAGGTAACGTAGATGAAAATAGTGACTCGTTAATGTCACTACGTTTGGATGATCCCTTGCCTGATGGTGCTTATATCGTTGAACTCCGCCCTGCATTTGCCAGTGATGGACATGTCATTGTTGAGAGTTATGTATTTTTCGTTGGGAATACAGTGAGTGGTGTTGAAGGCACAGCCGCCAGCGATTTGCCTGTCCCGCTCGAAGTCGTCTGGCGTATTCTGGTACAATCCTCTCTGATTTTGTTGTTCGGGACTTATCTTCTCTATAGTATCGTTTTGTTACCTGCATGGGGAAGTCGTCAACACGCGGCAGGATTACTGCCACCTCGTGTGATGGTGCGTCTCAATCAGATTGCCATATTCGCTTTTGTACTTACTTTCACTGCCAATCTTCTCGCCTTGCTACAACAAACGATGGTCTTTTTCGATGTGAGTCCTATTCAAGTGATTTCACAAAATTTATGGCAAGTTGTACGGGTTGGGTCTCAATTCGGAAGTACGTGGAACATTCGCATGACATTTCTTGTTTTTGCAGCATTGAGTCACGGAGCAAGTATGTATTTCCACAAGCGACAACCAGGCAACGTTCGGGCATTGTGGATTGCGAATACATGGCTCTTAGCCCTTTGTATTGGTACGTTAAGTGTCAATAGTCACGCCGCAGGCGCATTGTTCTGGCCCTGGGTTGGTATAGCGGTTGATTGGTTTCACGCCATGGGTGTTGCTCTGTGGGTTGGTGGTATCTGTGCCTTAATTCTTGTGCTACCTGTTGCATTACGACCCTATGAAGGAGATACTCGTCGCCAGGCACTTCTAATTGTCATGAACCGTTTTTCTTTTCTCATTACGGGTGCCGTTGTACTGGTGATTACGACTGGTATCTACAGTGCTTTAAACTGGTTTTATACACCTACTGATGTCCTTACAACTTATGGTGCAGCACTTGGTATTAAGCTCCTTATGGTCGGTTTGTTGTTGTTTGTCGGGGCACTTCATCATTTTGCTCTTCGCCCACAGCAGTGGCAACAGTTACAGGTGCGATTGCAGAAATTATTACCTGTCTCAGTAGCGGTACCCTTATCTCGTTCTGTTCAAAAGGCATCCGATTTTATCCTGACGCTACGATTAGAAGTCGTCATTGCTCTCGGCACATTGATAACAGTTGGTCTGCTCTCATCGACACCTATTCCACAGCCAACTTTTCTTGACGAAGAAGTTGAGACACCACAAGCAACACAATATATAGACAATTTTGAGATAACAACTTCCATTATCCCAGGCGGACCTGGTGTAAATACTTATGACACCGTAATTCAATATAATGGAGAACCTTTAGCGGCGAATGCAGATGTATACATGCGCTTTGTTAATCCTCAGCGTGATCAACGAAGTGCATGGCTCAGTACCGAGCCTGTTGAAGATGGTTTATTCGTTGCAACCGGGGCAGAAATTGATGAAGTCGGACAATGGTGGACTTTGATAACGATTCAGTTATCTGATGATGAGTTTGTAACATTCTCTGCATTCGACTGGGAAATATCAGACGAGGCAAGCGTGACGCAGACTCGTCCGGCGACCATATTCAACATACTTGCCTTTCTGGGACTTTTGGCAGGAATCGGTTTTGCTTTATCCCCCGCTGCGCGTGTGCTGAATAAACATTTGGATTGGTCTCCTGCTAATGTCACGATCCTGATTATGTCAGTTCTGTTCACGATTATCGCTCTGGGTGGCAGTGCCTATGTACTTGAGCAAAATTCGAGACAAATTGAATTACAAAGAAATCCACCTCCTGAGATCATTAATCCGACCTTACCGAACCAAGTATCTGTTCAGCGTGGTCAAGCGCTTTTTGAAGAATTCTGTTCTCATTGGATTACAGATGAACAATTCTCTAGTTTTAGTGGGCAACTTCGGCTCCTGCGTGATGAAGAAATTTACCAAGTGACAATTGAAGGTTGGCGTGACTTACTCGGTTGTACCACCAACTTATCCCCTGATGATCGATGGGATTTAGTTAATTATATTCGCACATATGAAATAAGGCGCATTGACGATGAGTAATTCGCAAATATCTGCTGATAATAATGAAATACAATCTCAAACAGCCAAACCGAACATGGTATTAGTTGGATTCCTAATTCTAGGTATTGGAATGCTTGCATTAGCAGGGGCATTTCAAGTATGGGAAATAGTTCAGGATAGTCCCCCATCTGTTAATAATGGATACACAGGAAGTGTTTATGAACCCCCTATTGAAATTTCTGACTTCACACTTCCTGTGTCAAGAGGCAATGATTTGAGTCTCAGTGATTTAGAGGGGCAATATGTACTGATGTTTTTTGGATATACTTTTTGTCCCGATGTTTGTCCAACGACCCTGGCTGAGTTTCGTCAAGTAAAGTCAATACTCGGTGATGATGCTAGCGATGTAACTTTCCTATTTGTCAGTGTTGATCCTGAACGCGATACACCGAATGTTTTACGTGAATACATTGGGCGCTTCGATGCCGATTTTATCGGGATGTCAGGTGACGATGAAATACTTGCAGAAATTGGAGAACCGTTTGGTTTATATTATCAGCGTTGGGAAGAAGAGGGAGAGAATTACCCTGTCGATCACACAGGACGGTCTTTTCTGTTAAATCCGCAAGGCAACTTAATCATGTCCTTTGCCTATGGCACCGATGCTGAAGTTATTGCTGACGGTGTTCGTCAAATGATGAGATAATGTATACAGAGAGCAGTGCAAGAAGTGAACCCAAATAAGCCAAAATCCAACAATAGAAACTATAACGAACTCAAGGTATTACTCGTCATTGGGGCGATTGTCGTATTAACGATGCTTATTGCTATCATTCAATTTGGATCGTCAGAACAACCAGCTATCGCATCCGATTTAGATTTGCTCGTCCGAGAAGGTAGTCGCACACTGGGTCCTGATGATGCAGCTGTGACCTTCATCGAATTTCTTGATCCCGAATGTGTCGCTTGTGGTGCAGCACACTCAGATGTGCTTGCGATCCTTGATGACTATGACGGACAAATCCGTTTGGTCATTCGCTATTTCCCAAATCATGCTAATTCAGAGATGGCAATTGCTGCAACTGAGGCAGCTAGTGAGCAAGGCATGTATTGGGAAATGCTGGATTTGCTATTTGTCAGACAATCTGAATGGGTTGAGCGGGCGACACCTCAGACCGATCAATTCATCGCATATGCTGAAGAACTGGGACTGAATATGGAAGCGTTTATGCGTGACCTGCATAATCCTGAGTATATGGAACTGGTCGAGCGTGATTTTCAGGATGCCAGTTTATTGAATCTACGAGGAACACCCGTTTTTTTCGTAAATGGTCAGCTTGTATATGGTATGCAAGACCGTGTCATCAGAAGATTAATTGATGAGGCACTGAATGAGCAGTAGCACCGATTTTGTTAATTATCATAGAGGTAGCTACACCAATAGAGTAAAAAGTCAAGAAATAATTTAACGAGGAAGAAATTGATTCATAAATCAATTTTCTTGCGCGTGCCGTACCGCAAGAGAATATTAGAATCAACCTAATATTCTCTTGTTATTATATAACCTGAGTTATGGATAACTAAATGACAACAGGCAGTAAATCTGTCTGTTGTTGTGTTAAATTAAGAGAAGGTTTTTCTCTTGATAGCAATAAGCTAAGCCTGCAATCAAATTAACAAAGAAATTATTGATACTGCGATGTCTAGAATGCTCAATTTGTGAAATATGAGAGCCAAGCCAGTTGTTACGCCACTGCCTATCTTCATTTTATTACAAATGATTGAGGGGATTCACCCTGCCCTGCTCATACATTTCAACTATATCTCGCTGGAACAATTGATACCGCTGGCGAATTAATGTTATGAAGCCAATGATTGGCACAATTTTTGAAACGGTGTAATTTGTTTTCGTCGAATAGGTTTGTCATTGGTCATCTACACGGATTAAATTCAGCGCACTTGCTGATAAGATATTATGCAAATGGGTTTTGTTTAACCCAATGTAACGTGTTTGACGCAATCCAGTCATTCGCATTACTTGAGAGAAGGTTGCTTCAATACCTGCTCGGTCAGCATTAGCTCCCAGTCCGAAACTACCGGCTACCCGACTGCAGGTGAGGCTTGTTTAGCAATTCGATTTCCTAACAGATATCGAGTCCCCAAGCTCAGACTCAGAAAAGCCAATATGCTACCCAGTCCTACGAGTCCCCAGATTGCATCGGATACGCTCCGATCTAAGACAGATTGCACAGGATTATTCGGATTAATGTATGGATTGACAGATATACCAACTGGATATGGAGCGATCATTTGCTCCGCATCATCCCGATTACCAACATAAATGTTGCCAAACAAATTGATTTGATTACCTTCATACGTCACATCATCAAACTCATAGGTATAAATCACGTTTCCAGTGTATCGTTCACCACTTGTGTCCGACGCATTCTCAATATTTGAAGCCATTATTGTTCCAGAGACCTGTTGCCAATTCGTACTCCTGAAATAGTTGAACACCTGTCCACCAAATTGACTGAGTATCAAAAATCCCACTATGCCATAAATTAAGATTACGACTGGTGCGAAGCACCCCATAGATTGCAATAGACGCATAGACTTTCCTTTAAAAACTAAGCATATTTTGTATTCTAAGCACGAACTTCATAATTACGCATGAAACCTAAATCTTCATGTTCAAGGTTATGACAATGAAATACATATAGACCTAAATCATTTCCAAAACGCATGAGAAGCTTAACCCGTTCGCTCGGCATCAACAGTACTGTATCTTTCCAACCGTCGTCCACGTAACCAGCACTAACTGTTTCCCAGCCTTCACGAAAATCATCTTCAATAGTGCGTTCTAGAATTTGGAATTGGACACCATGAATATGAATCGGATGTGCCATCTGATCGCCTGTCATCGTGTCATTATTGCTACTCATACCGGGCATATTTTGCATTCCATCCATTTGATTATGATTGACTATGTTTGCAAATTCCCAGACTTCTAGTGTGTTCGCTTGAACAATCTCGTTCTGGTTTACTGCATTCATCTCAAAAGTCTGCCCATTTATTGACCAAGCCTCGTCAATCATTGCAATTTCAAAGGCGCGCGGTGTACTAGCGTTGATAGCATCACTTACCATATATCGTTCAATGGTCGAGAGACGTTCAGGCAGAGTTACTGTTTCGATAGACTCCTGAACAATATTGACCTTCAACACAGTATATAATTCACCTTGCGGTAGAATAGTGGTTTCTGGCATTTCCATACCACCCATCATTGTTCCACCCATTTCAACACCACTAAAAGGTAGGCTTTTCAGCAACAACTGACTACCAACTTCTCGTCCACTGAAATCTACCCAGAGTTCAATACGCTCAGCAGGACTGATTGTCACATAGTCGCGTTGTACAGGTGCTTCCAGAAGACCACCGTCAGTTCCAATCACTGTTAGGGGTGTACCATCCTCCCAACCTAATTTGAGCACACGAAAGTTCGAGCCATTAAGCAATCGCAGACGATAGGCACGAGTTTCAACATCTAACTCAAACTCTAGTTGTCCATTAATTAATATATTATCACCAAGAAAACCCATCATTTGAGTCATCATCTGTGTCATCATGCCGCCACTGATATATAGTAATTGATTCTCTGCGTCAAATGAACGATCCTGTATGACTAAGGGAATATCATAATCACCTGTTGGCAATTCAAGAGACGATTCATCATCATCACTGACAATGAACAGACCTGCTAAACCATTGTAGACTTGAGTTGCAGTTGAACCATGTGGGTGTGGATGATACCAATATGTGCCTGCTCGATTAGTAACTTGGAAATCATAAGTATAGGTTTCTCCTGGTGCAATCGCGTAACGTGGATGAGCATCCATAGCCTCTGGCAAAATTAGACCATGCCAATGAATGATCGATTCTTCAGGTAATTGATTAAGGAAGTGAACACGTATATGTTGTCCTTGACGAACTCGAAATACTGGACCTAAATACGAATTATCTATTGTCTCTAAAGAGCTTACATCACCTTGCAAAACTTCACCTTGATAAGTCCAAACGCTTGTTGAATTTCCTGAGAAGATAGAAACCTCACTTTCAACAGCACTCAATCGAACTTCTAAATCAGGCATAGTATCAGATTGAGCTATTACTTTACCAATGAATGATGATGCCAGTAATTGGCTTGATGTAATCCCAACTGTGCCAATACCTGCTAACTTTAAGAACTCACGACGACTTATTAAACTCGGCTTCAACATATGTTTAACGCTCCAAATTATGCTATGAGCAAACGGTAAAATGACTTTTGAAAAGATAAGAGATAATCCTATTTCTGCTAAGTCTATATATTAGTGTAACGATATTTACGGATTGTGTAATACGCCAAATGGCGTGTTGATAGAAATTCATTGAAAGACACAGATGGCAACAATCTTCGTTTATAACCACTAACTTAAAACATGCTCATCTGAGCAAAACCCGCCAAATGGCGTATAGCTGATATTTATGCACTTATGTTACTTTTATTTATCTTGTCGTATGTAAGCATAAGTAAGGATAAATAGTATGAAAGTTTCTCGACACACATATAGCGGTGCACGTAGTAATGATTGGAAAATCATCATTTTCGCCCTATTCTTCTTAGGAGTTGGTATTGCTATAGGTGCTGGCGGTGGCATATTTATGTTCATTCGGATTACCGGTGGTAATGCGACACCAAGTGAGGCTATAAGTGCACCAACCCTCTCTGTAGAGATGCTTAGTATGCCTTCAGATACACCCGCTATAGATATAACACCGACTAATTTACCAGACTTGATTGGTAGTATAGACGCAACACCTGTTATTGTGACACCTGCAACACAAGTTTTAGCTGAACCTACACAAGCTGTTATCTCTCCAGTATTATTTCGTATTGTCCCTGAAGCATCCTCGGCACTCTTTTCTGTCTTTGAAACTTTCCCATTAGGCACAGCTGTGGGGCGAACTAACCAGATTGCAGGCGATGTTATTGTTGATTTCAACAATCCACAAAATTCTCAGATAGGAACAATCCGAATCAACTTACGTACACTTGCAACAGGAGATTTTGACCGTGATAGTTCTATTCGTTGTTGTGTTCTATTGACATCACGACCAGAATATGAATTTACAGACTTTGTACCTACAACGATTACTGGATTACCTGAACAAGTTGAAATCGGGCAAACAGTCCCATTTCAAGTAAGTGGCGACATGACTCTTCGTGGTAATACGCGTCCTGTAACTTTTGACGTATCATTAACACTCACAAGTACAGAAGAAATTCGTGGTTTTGCGTCTTCAACAGTAAATCGAAGTGACTTTGGTATCCTTAATGATTCAGAGAATGGGTTTGATTATCATGGTGTTGAAGAAGAAATTTCTTTAGAATTTAGCTTCGTCGCACGAGCTGTTCCAGAGTAATGTAGATATATTAAAGATCAGGAGCAGTGACACTATTTCAGAGTTTTATAATGTACTTCCACTATAGATTGAGCTACTCTTGATAATTTTCAACATAGTGTAAGGCGTAGATTATGAAAAAAACTAATCACATGATACAACATGTTGTTATAAGACATATGATTATGGGGGCTGTTACACTCATGTTGAGTCTTGGTTTTTGGCTCAGCCGTCTTGACTGGGATCCAGAGATGCGCTTGTGGCGTGCCGTTGGTGATGCGGGTTGGATGATATTCTGGTTTTCCCTAATAGTTGGTCCGTTGGCGCGGATTTGGACGAAAAGCAAAGGTCTGGTTTCATGGCGTCGAGAAGCAGGGATTTGGTTTGGGATTATCATTTTCCTACATGTGTTTCTGATATTAAAAGGCTGGATGGTTTGGGATCTGATGCGCTTTTTTGGATACGAATGGATTGATCAATTCGGGCGTTATGCCCGTATAGAACCAGGTTTTGGATTGGCGAATATGGTGGGGATGCTGGCATTTATCTGGGCGATGATTCTGACAGCCACGTCCACTGATTGGGCTGTAAATCGTTTGGGAATTACTGCTTGGAAATGGCTTCATAATGGCGCATATATTATTTTCTATTTAACCGTGGCTCATGTTTTGTACTTCTTTTTCATTCATTACACTATATCTTTTCATCGTTCCATTCCGCCAAACCCAAATTGGTTTCGCTATCCCTTTATTATCCTAAGTCTGAGCGTACCTATCATACAGAGCTTGGCATTTATCAAAAATGTGCGTCAGAATTCAAAAAGACTGGGTAACCGAAATATTACTGTTAAGGATGCACAAGTCTGACATTGTGCATCCTTGTGCACAACAAGAGTCTATCTTGAAATGGATGAATCTGTACCAAACAGCTTGCCATTAATAGCATAGATTTCGCCCGAATTAATTAAGTCATTATTCGGACCATCACCCCCCATGCCATTTGGGATAATATCCAAGATGCCATCACCATCTAAATCATAGATTTCTAAACCATAAGCCATCATGTCTTCAGTATCAGTGCCTATAATATATGACGTGCGGAGTGCTTGATCAGGCAAAAGAATGTAGTTATCCTCACTTTTACCTAGTCCCTCTTCAGAACCGAACAGGATAACTAACATACCTGCATTATTCCGCCTAGTTCCGTCAAATCCCGTGGGATCATAATTAGGTGCGCCATACAACAAATCGTCAAAGCCATCATTATCAATATCAGCTACTCTGAGAATGTCGCCACCCTTGCTATGTGGCTGATCTGGATAAATAGCAACGGAACCGTCAGGAATGGAACTTGCTAAATCGATCATTTGTCCACGCGCTAATTGTGTTCCAAATATAACCCAAGCTTCTCCAGCTTCGGTCATTAGATTATCTAGACCATCAGACACTAGGGTTCCGATTACAAGGTCAGTGAGACCATCTCCGTCTATGTCACCTGCTGCGAGTTCTTCCCCCAATAAATCATTGGCATCAACACCATATATGACTGAAATTGCTTCGCTAGTTGGTTGACCTGTATCATCAATTTGGTTTGAAAGTTCAATGACTTGCCCACGAAGAGCTTCATTGCCAAAGATAATAAAAGTATCGCCTGTGTTATAACGCTGATTAGCGGGACCATCACCTCCTCCAAAATCGAGTCCACCTCTGCCTGCCGAGCCACGCCAAAGAGCTGCGCTGATGATAGCATCATCAATACCATCATTATCGACATCGGCTCCTAGTGTAGTTGAGCCGAATAAATCATCAGGATCAGCACCAATTATTTGTGTTGCTGTTGCAGGAGGTTGTCGTAAATCGATTTGGCTACCATAGAGATTGATCATATCGTTGCTACCGAATATAATCCATGTTTCCCCCGCATTGATATTACTATTGTCGATGCCATCCGCCTGATTTGCCCCGATAAGCAGGTCTAAAAAGCCATCATTATCAAAATCGCCACCATCAACCCACATACCAAGACGATCGCCAGCATCAGCACCATCAATGATAAGAACATTATCAGGACGTGTATTGAGGTCGATTGTACTCAAGCCAGCAAAATCCTCCTGACCGAATATCACATAAACCGCCCCTGCTCTACTACGCTGGTTTGTTGCGCCACTATGATTCTGCGCTCCAACTAAGATGTCATCAAATCCATCAGAGTTGAAATCACTGACAAAAATTTCTGTTCCAAGCATATCATTGGAGCGAGCGCCTTGTATGGTAACAACGACCTGTGTATCTGGTAAATCTGTACTCATATCGATGATACCTTCAATAATACAAACATCCATGATAATGCGAAGATGTCCGGCATTGTTACGCCAGCCTTCAGGTGCTGCAAAGCTTGCATTTTGCCCTGCTACAACAATATCTCCGCAATCATTGTCATTAATATCCCCTGCTACGACAGGTTGTCCTGTAGTCGAGGCTCCTGCAGGCGCATTGTAGAAGGTCAATATTGAGGTATTAGCGGAAGTTCGTAAATCAAGTGGATCGCCACTAGTGGGTTCGGGACTCTCCTGTGCCTTGATTACCCATATTAGACTTAACAACACAATCAACAATAAAATTGTTTTATTCATACTTTTGAGTTTCATACTTTTCCTTTTTGATGGTGCAACAATCAAGTTTTAAATCCTAATTGGAGATAGTTTCTTCAACAAATTCTTTGTGAGTTAATCTCCCATCTTCCAGCCATAAGATACGATCAGCAATATCACGTAATTGCAAATTGTGGGTGACGATCACGATAGAGCGTCCTTTATCCCGTCCGAGACCGCAACAAAGTAATTCCATTACCTCATATCTTGTCTTACTATCCAGATTGCCAGTTGGTTCGTCTGCTAAAATTAATGGGGGATCATTTGCTAGTGCCCGCACAATGGTAACCCGTTGTTTCTGTCCACCAGATAAATCAGATGGCAAATGGTTCATACGGTCTTCAAGACCAAGCATTGTCAGCAGTTCTTCTGCTTTTTGACGGTTTTCCGAAGGATTCGCACTGGCAAGTTGCCCTACAATTTCGATATTTTCTTGTGCTGGTAATGAGCCTAATAAATTATATGCTTGGAAAACAAAACCAATCGACTGTAAGCGAAGTCGGGGCAATTGTCGTTCGGATAGCCCGGTTGCCTTAACACCACCAATACCACCTATTTTGAGGAAATCGCGTCTACTCAAATTTTTCATTATTGACACCCATTTGATTGGTTGATCTACCCTGTTTACAATCTAAAAGTCACTTCTGCCACATCTGCATAAGCCTCTAAACATCCTATTGATTGACAAGATTGTGACCACTCGAACGCCACGCATTCATGCCACCTGGTACATCATAGACTTGGGTGTATCCTCGTTCAATGAGTTCATGACTCGCTTGTTCACTCATGTTGCCAGAGCGACAGTATAAGACAATGGGGGCATCTTTGTCAGACAATATGCTTACTAATTGATCGACATCATTAAACGCAATATTATAATTTGTTCCCTCAATTTCACCTTGGTATGGAATGTGGACATTCACGATAGTAAATTCTGACTCGGTATCTTCTATTGTTTCCGCTAACTCGTCAATCGACATGGTTTGATATGTTGGAACACCTTCAGTTGTCGCTTCGATAGACACTGTGTTGCCGGATGAACATGCTGAAATAAGCATCCCTATCAACACAAGACCTAACCATTGCCAATAACGTAACATCGTGACCTCATTTTGTTAACTATATTTTCTCAGCTATACCATAGTTGATTTCCAGTTGAAAGACATACGCCATTTAGCGTGTTTTTGGCAGGAAACCATAAATAGGCTAAATAGCGGGGATACAACTTACATCCTTAGATTTATGCTACAGGTATCAAATAGGCTTCATAGGGTAACTACGAGGTACGCTCATTTATAGCCCAAGTTCTCCACAGTCATATCTGAACTTATTAAAGATTTCTATGGCTCAGTTTTAGAACAGAATTTTGAAATGGAATTAGTTTTAACAGCTATAAATGGTCATCTAAGGTTAAAAATTAAACTTGGGCTATAAAAACATGTATCCTGTATCTATGCCTAGTGAAGCTGACAGAACGGAATTGGAGGGAAAAAACCTTCAACACCCAGTTGTGAAATGATTAAATCAGCACCTGTATTGTCGATGTAGGCAGTGAGTGATACAAACATGCCTTGACGTAGACCTAGAAGCAATACAATGAGTGCGAGCGCCGCCGCAATACCAACAACCTGGAGTATTAGTTTGTCACGGTCGTGTATAAGATTTCGCAAAGCAAGAGGTATTCCCATGCACTTTCTTTCTTGCCTTTACATTACACGAGGGATGGAATATTGCCATGCGCTAAATGGCACGTCTTCAATATGAAAGATGCCGCCTACTTGGACAGCATGAAGACATAAAAGGTTTACGATATAGGATTAATCACTATGCAAATCTGTCATCGTTTCCATATCTTTATCGTGGTCACCCACAAGCAGTATTTGTATCCTCATGGTTCTCATCATCACCCATGTTCATATCCATACCCGTGTCCTCAGGTGACCATACCCAATTTGTTTTTCAAAAAGATGGTAGCCATCGCCACCACCTCTGCCTCTAATGATTGTTGATATATGTTAATCTGTGTGTTCGGTCATCGTAACAAATCCATCATGCCAATGATGTAACCAAACTTGTCCTGTGTAACCATTGACGCTCAACATACCAACAATGTTATTGTCTTGCAGGATGTGTAGTGTGTAGTAACCATAGAATGTATCGGTTTCGGTTTCATCGACAATTATTCCAGGCAGAACATCATCTAAAACTGCCTGTGCATTTTCAAGGGATTGGTCAATTGAAACAGTCATTTCCGTATTGATCGGTATTGAAGCAAATATACCCATACCCTGTCCCATCGACATGCCATATTGCAAATTCCACATCATATTGGGACCGGGTTCTCCAAAAACCGTACCATTGTTGGGGTCAATCAAAAACTCGAAAGCACCACGTCCTGTTTCCACTTCACGAGCCATGGCATAGAAGTGATTATCAAATTGCATCACTTCACCTAGTTCAAGCGGTGATTCGGTATCCCAATCAGCGATATAGGTTTCAGCAATCAAGACGGCTTCATCAAAGGTCAATGATACACCAGATGGAGCTAGTTCAGTTGGTGGTGTCCATGCACCCATCATGCCTGTGCCAGGACCAAAGCGTCCCATTGTTTCAGAGTCAAAGCCCATCATGCCCATACCCCTGTTTTGCCCCATCATACCGCCCATCATACCCATGCCATATAAGCCATTTTGGTAGCAGTCTTCTGGTAGATTGCTACCCATCATGTCGGAATCCATCCCGCGACCTTGCATACCTTGATCGCCCATCAGACCGTACATTTGAGTAAAATCACATGGAACAGTGGTATCGTCCTGAGCAAAGGCATTCCAAGCACCGAATGCAAATACAGCAACGAGAACGGAAATTACGACCAGTGTCATCTTACGATTACTAAACATAGTTATCCTCCTGTTGATTATAGCTGTCGTTCATAATGTTGTGATATTCATCACGCGAGACTTCCCCGCGCTCATAACGTTCTTTTAGACTTTCGTGAGGAGAGCGTTTTTGCTTTTCACGAGGTTCGACCTGTGAGTATGATTGATCGAAGAAATAACGCATAACAGCGATACATAGCATTATCGCCGCAAGCCAGAACACTAACATTGAAGACATCATCATATATTCTCACTTTCTTATTGATATGTCCGTTATGCACCTATTCTGGCACTTGTATGTAACAGTAATTTATTGCTTATGTGAAGTTTTCATGAAGTTGGGTTGAGTGTAGTGCTAGATACAAATAGAGACGCTTAGATTTCCCTAAGCGTCCCTTTCAGATAACGAGGCTTATAAATTTTGAATGACACGTTTCAAGCGAGTATGTGCTTCATCAGCAATAGCCTTAAGTCTAGGATTTCCTGTAATCTCTACCATGATTGTTGGGTCAAGAATGGCAATATTGGTCGTGGCTGTTGCAACTTGCTCATAGATGATGACATTACAGGGCAACAATAAACCAATTTCTTGTTCGTCTTGCAATGCCTGATGAGCTAGACTCGGGTTGCAAGCACCGAGAATGACATATTTAGACGTATCAACATCCAACTTTTGCTTCAGTGTTGTTTGAATATCAATTTCAGTGAGGATACCAAAACCTTCATCCTTCAGAGCTTGAGTTACTTTTTTGATGCTATCTTCAAATGGCTCATCAAGCGTTGCTTGAAGCCCGTATTTTGTTTCAGTAGACATATTTTCTCCCTTAAATTCAAATCGAATATTATTTTAGCTAATGTATGCAACAGTCTTATGTCGATTATGTAACAATTTCATAAAGTTCTGGTATTGCACCTTAGCTTAAAATAAAATGTACTACCTTTATTCAGACCTAAGCTCTTTACATGCAGGTCACTACCATGTGCGCGTAAAATGTGACGAGCGATTGTTAAACCGATACCACTTCCACCGCTTAGACGAGAGCGTGATTTATCAACACGATAGAATCGCTCAAAAATACGTTCAGTATCTGGTTCACTGAGTCCAATCCCTGTATCTTGAATATGAATGAGCACTTCCGATGAAGTGCTTTCACGGCGTATTATGACTGTACCTCCTTGGGGAGTGTATTGGAGAGCATTACCTAATAGATTGAGAATGACCTGACGCAGACGATCATAATCAGCTTGTATGTCAATTGGCTCATCTGGCAAATCGACAAGTAATTGTACTTGTTTATCTTCAAATTGTGGCTTTATCCATTCAGTCGAAGATTGAATCAAACTCACTAAATCCAGCAATTTTATCTGAAGCGACATTTGACCAGCTTCCACACGCGATAATTCCTGTAGATCATAGACGAGACGTTGTAATCGCCTCGTTTCGCGATGTATTTGCTGAAAAGTATCCAATGTTGCTACGATAACACCATCTTGTAGACCTTCCATGTAAGCTTGAATACTGGCAAGCGGTGTCTTGAGTTCATGGCTGATGTCACCAATCAGGCGTTGACGGGTTGTTTCAATATCTTCCAGAGATGTGGCCATACGATTGAAGCTCTTAGCGAGTTGTCCTAATTCATCAGAAGAATAGATGCCTAATCTCTCGTCATAATACCCTGATGCAATGCGTTGGCTGGCATGTACTGTAGCACGTATCGGCGACGTTATACGGTAACTGACATAAGCACTTACAATTGCCGCTGCGGATGTAGCCGCTAAAGTAGCATAAATCAGCGCATTCGTCATTGCATTATTGAAGCTCTCATTTACTTCTGTTTCAAGGTCTAGCATCATGCTACTGGACATATTTTCACGCATATTGCCGATGTGTTGTGAGAATGTCACGGGAGCAATTGATAAAGTGGTTACAATTAATACGATTGCACCAATAGCGATTACGATCAAGTACGATACAAATAATTTCCACACAATACTCATGATGCTTCATCCTCAAATTTATAACCGACACCCCGTACAGTGTGTACAAATTTTGGATTCGCTGGGTCATATTCTAGTTTCTGGCGAATACGCCCGATATGCACATCCACGACACGTTCATCACCGTAAAAGTCATATCCCCAAACTTTTTGTAATAGTTGTTCGCGACTCAATACCATTTCAGGATAACTGGCGAGTGTTTTGAGTAGATTGAATTCTAAAGTTGTGATTTCAATCTCCTCATCATCACGCCATACTTTGTGACGACGAGTATCAATCCGAATGTGGGCAAAATTGAGAATGTCAGTGTCAGTTGATGTGCGTTCACGGCGCAGGATGGCTTTTACACGTGCTACTAGTTCGCGAGGACTAAATGGTTTAGTCAGGTAATCATCTGCGCCCACTGTCAAACCAATAATGCGGTCCGTTTCTTCTGATTTTGCAGTCAACATCA
Source organism: Phototrophicaceae bacterium (assembly GCA_049680565.1). GTDB lineage: Bacteria > Chloroflexota > Anaerolineae > Aggregatilineales > Phototrophicaceae > JAUZRW01. The sequence goes on along the minus strand of JBAUIA010000433.1, from coordinate 4,028 downwards.
TGACATACACATCTGATTCACGGCGAATATGTTGCAAGACCTCTAAACCATCGCTCTTGGGGAGCATAATATCTAGTACCACCAGGTCAGGTTTATGACGTCTAAAAGCCGCCAATCCCTGTTCGCCATCACGAGCAAGATGAACCTCATAATTTTCTGCTTGTAGATAAGCCTGAACAACATTGAGGATTGACTCTTCATCATCTATGACAAGTATTTTAACCACGTAGAATCACCTTTCATCTGACCGTCGTGGATGATTTATAGGTCAGAATTTGCACTTTACGACGAGAGTGATCTCTCTTCAAAAGCAACTTCATTTTGTTCAAAAAAGAGCATGAATAATTCTAGACAAAAAATTGTTCAGAATGATGAACACCTGTCTTGGTTTCTTGCGTCATCAACTGTCGAATGATATCACATGCAACACCTACTGTAATAACAGTTTTATCTTCACCGAATAACCACACCTGATGTATTGGTAGATTCTGTACATCCAGTATACGAGACATGAAGGCAAATTCTTTTGAGTCAAAATTCAATGTTTGAATGAGCTTGATAAACCAGTGTTTCAATGTCGTGCTTTTGAACAACTAGCCTAATTGAAACACTCAAAATTGTTCAGGGTATCGAAACCCACAAATCTTCGACGGTTGATATTTGGACATTAGTGCCTTTCGTTAAATAGACATTAAAAGGCACTAACGAAATGAGAGGAAAACCGTGTTTATCTAAGCTGTAACAGGTTGTTCCCGTATTAACGGTGTCACGAAAGTTTTGTTACGAGCAATTTTCCGTCTACGAAGCCGAAGACTATTACTAACAACAAAGAAAGATGAAAATGCCATAGCACCAGCTGCAAACATTGGAATCAGTAGTCCCATCATAGCGACTGGTATCAAGATGATATTATAGATAAACGCCCAAAATAGATTCTGGTGAATTGTACGCAATGTAGCCTTACTCAACTCAACAGATCGTACAACACCACGCAAATCCCCACTAATTAATGTTACATCTGAGGCTTCCATTGCGATATCTGTTCCTGTACCAATAGCAATGCCAACATCTGCATGAGCTAAGGCTGGCGCATCATTTACACCATCCCCGACCATACCTACACGCTTACCCTCAGCCTGCAACTGTTTGACAGTATCAACTTTTTCACCAGGTAATACATCTGCAAATACACGATCAATACCTACCTCACGAGCAATTGCATGAGCTGTTTTTTCATTATCTCCAGTAATCATAACTACTTCCAAACCAAGAGCTTTCAAACCAGTAATTGCCTCTATTGATCCATCCTTGACGGTATCAGCAATCCCAATTACACCTGCTAATACATTATCAATTGTGACAAGAACTGCTGTCCGAGCATTTGTTTGAAGCTGATCTATCTGATTTTCAAGACGTTTGCTATCAATGCCCTGTTCATGTATGTGGCGAGGGCTACCAACAACTACTTTCAACCCATCAATAACAGCTTCAATACCACGACCAGATTCTGCTTCAAACTGCTCCGGATTGGATAGCTTTAACTTGTGATACTTTGCGAATTTTACAACAGCTTCACCCAAGGGATGTTCACTACCTCGTTCTGCACTTGCGGCTAATCGCAACATGTCCATCTCATCAAATCCATCAACAGTAATAACATCGGTTACTGTAGGTTCACCTCGAGTAATCGTTCCTGTTTTATCAAGTGTGATTGTCTGGAGTCGATGTGCATTTTCTAGGGATTCACTATTCTTGAACAAAACACCCATTTCAGCCCCTCGCCCAGTGCCTACCATGATAGCAGTTGGTGTCGCTAATCCAAGCGCACATGGACAAGCAATAACTAGTACCGCTATCGTATTGAGCATAGCTGTTGTGAATGAAACTTGACCGATGATTAGCCAACCAAACAATGTTAAAGCAGCTAAAACAAGCACAATGGGCACAAATATAGCGGATACTTGGTCAGCAACTCTTTGAATCGGTGCTTTTGAGCCTTGTGCGTCTTGTACAAGGCGAATTATCTGAGATAGCGCTGTTTCCGCACCCACCCGCGTTGCTTCGGTGACTAATCGCCCTTGTTTATTGATTGTTCCGCCAATGACCTCGCTACCTATGGATTTATTAACAGGCATACTTTCACCAGTGAGCATCGACTCATCAACAGCCGAGCGTCCTTCAACAACAATGGCATCAACAGGCACACGTTCACCGGGACGAATCAGAACCATCTCACCAATCATAAGTTGGTCAATCGGAACTTCAACTTCCTCATCATCTCGTAAGACTGTAGCTGTTTTAGGAGTCAATCCCATCAGTTTTTTGATCGCTTCACTTGTACGACCCTTTGCTCTGGCTTCTAACAACTTGCCCAATGTAATCAAAGTTAGAATAACTGCGGCAGTCTCAAAATAATCATCTTTACCAACAATATCAGAAAATCCAAATATGATTCCTGCAAGTACAATTAGCCCGTAAATATATGCAGCTATTGTTCCCATTGCAACGAGCACATCCATGTTGGCTGTACCATTTCGTAATGATTTATATGCTCCAACTAGATACTGCTTACCAACAATGAATTGTACAGGTGTTGCCAAAGCTGCAAAAATGAATAGCCAGATATCTTCAGCAAGCCACGGGACTGTTTCCATCAGAAAAGGAATACTGTGCATAAGATGTCGTGTCATGCCCAGTAATACTAGTGGGATCGTGAAGACTGCCCCGATAATCACAAGCATTCTCTGGCGCTGAATTTCAGCTTCTCTTGCTATCTGTTCTGCATCTTCAGGGTTATCAACCGTAGAGGTGTCAATGACTCCGTAGCCAGCCGTTTCGACTGAATTAATCAAATCACGGCGACTCGTTATGCCGGGAAGATAAGTCACGGCAGCTCGTTCGGTTGCGAGGTTAACACTGACATCCAAAACACCACTAGGTTTACCAAGTGCACGAATGACATTGCGCTCACAAGCGGAACAAGTCATACCTGTAATTGGGAGTTCCGTTTTAGCAGTCGCCACATTATAGCCAGCATCCTGAACACGATTTACAAGTTTATATAGATCAGTCAGTGACGAATCATATTTAACATTCGCCCGTTCGGTGGCGAAATTAACGGTTGCTTCAGTAACACCTTCAGCTTTATTTAAAACACGTTCTACTGTTCGCACACAAGCAGAACAAGTCATGCCTAGGATAGGCAAATCAATGTGTTGTGTTGTCATAGATATAGTCCTTAAGTAAGTAATTTAATTCTCTAATTTTAGACAAATATTAGGCTTCACGATATGCGCTAAATGGCGGTTTTTTCCGATAAACTAAGATGCTCAATTGGTTGACCAACTCTGTCATTTTTATATAGTAAAAGCAAAACCCTTGAAATTCCTATCTCCACAGCAATCTACGGAGCATTTCGGAATTTTATCCTACGGGACGGATTTTGCCGAACACAATTCGTAGCAAGCTGAGGGGAATTAGACCCTACTTTAAGAATTAACACGCACGGCCTGCACTATAATACGTCGATTATTTACATTATATGGATAACAGGAAATCAGCGTGACCATAGATGTGCCTTGACTCTCCATTACATATACATCCGATGGATCGACAATCAGAGTATCGCTGACAATATAAGTGAAAAAACCTGACTGTGTTTGTACTTGTAACTCATCGCCGTTCTCTAATTGGTCAAGGTTACGAAATAGTTCCCCATAAATATCGTTGTGTGCAGCTAAAACAACATTATCTGTTTCGCTTGTTGGTATCGCGCCATTGGGTAACATTCCAACCCCCTGTTGTAAGGCATTCCAGTCAACACCTTGCACAATCGTATTATCAATGTTGATGTCAGGAATAATCACACGTAAAGGAGTATCATCTGTTGGATTAACACGGGTGATATCAGGTGATAAATATATTTGATTAGATACTAAACCACGCATGTTTTCAGGGATTTCCGAGAAGTTAAATATGGGTTCATTATTTTGGAAAGTATGACCTGTTGGTAACACAACACGGTCTAA
>JBAUIA010000432.1:0-6968 GCA_049680565.1 Phototrophicaceae bacterium | reverse complement strand
ACCCAGTGCTTGCGTCGTTCACTGAGCCAGATAGGAAGACGTAAACTGTGGTGTGACAAAAGTTGTAAACCGTCCCCACCAAATACATACCATCTCATCGTTGCCCTCCTCAAAGGACCGCCTTTCCCTACTGGGTATTTGAATTCTTATCCTTGGCAGTCTCTCCCAATTCCTGATACCTACCCCTGAAAAGTCTATCCATCTCGCCAGATAATTAACTAGTACAGGGGTATTATGGGGATCTGCACTCGCACGTCCAAATATATAACAGAACCGGAAACACTATTCACAAAATCCCCTATTATCAGTCCTCTAATTCAAAGAGCGCATCACTCAAATCCTCAAGTGCACCTTGGAGCATGTCGCTATCATAAGTATTTAGAGCTTGCTTTACCGCTTGAATTTCATTTGCCAGTGCGTCAGAATCTACAGTATGAGCGCGGTTGAGCAAAACATCAGCTTCGTGCTTGAGTTCTTCAGGAATCAGTTCAACATTAACTTCTAAATCATAAGCATCAAAATCGAAGTGAACATCTGGCAATGGCTCCGAGCTTAAATCACGTTGGCTCACCTGATGATGGTCAGCATGAACAGTAATGCCTGTTTTTTGTTTGCTACCTCGATCAACGGCTTGTACGTTAAGAATACCATTCATATCAAGATCAAATTGGACTGTGAATTTTGCTACTTCGGTTGGATTTTCTGGTTGCAGATTGTCAAATGTGAATTCACCGAGCAAGGTATTCTCGGATGCAACCATCTGTTCACCCTGATAGACTTCGATTTTGACACTCGTTTGATCAGGATGTAAGGTTGTGAAGACTTCTTTTTGTACGGTGGGAATGGTGCTATTGCGTGGGATTAGGACTTTATAGCGATCATCAATGACACCTCCAAATGACAAGACTTCCGCGATAGCAATACCCAGTGAAAATGGTGTGATATCAATTAAGATAGCATCAATATCAATCCCTTCGATGATAGCACCTTGAATACCAGCACCCAGTGCAACCGCTTCGGACGGATTAACATCAAAACGTGGGGATACCCCCAGATAATCAGTGATACGCTCCCGTACAGCAGGGATATAGGTACTTCCACCGACTAACATCACATGATCGGGTTGTTCGATTTCACTATCTTCGAGAACACGTGCCACGGATTCAAGTGTCCTATTCAATAAATCGTCAATCAAATTCACAAATTGTGGGCGACTGATTTCGATTTCCATATGGAGTGGCACACCATTTTTCTCGGCGAGGTACTCTTCTTGAACCCATGTGTAAGGCTCATCCGAAAGCGCAATTTTGGCATTTTCAGCAGCTTGGCGAATACGCGCCAATGCCTGGCGATTCCCTCTTAAATCAATATTATGTCGGTCTTCAAATTGTTCTGTTAGCCATTGTGCCAGACGCTCGTCGAAATCATCGCCACCAAGTTTAGTATCACCATGACTAGCTCGAACATCGACCACACCTGCCATCATCTCGACAACCGACACATCAAATGTACCACCACCCAAATCATAAACTAGCGCAATGGCATCGCTATCGTCAGTCATTCCGTAAGCAAGTGCGGCGGCAGTTGGTTCATTGATAATCCGCATCACCTCTAATCCTGCTAACTCCCCTGCCAAACGGGTTGCACGTCGCTCTGCATCCGAAAAATAGGCAGGAACAGTAATCACAACCTGTGTAATATCCTGTTGAAGATGAGCGACAGCAAAATACTGGATTTGTTGCAAAATCAATGCAGAAATTTGCTCTGGGCGAAACGGATTCTCAGCAAGCCCATGCAAGACAGATTCTTCTGTTCCCATTTTGCGCTTAATCGAACGTACAGTGCGTTCAGGATAGAGTGTCCATTGGTTCAACGCAGGTGTGCCAACCAACCATTTATCATCGGGCGACACGCCAACAACAGAGGGCATAATACGCTCATTCCCCAATGGAATTATCTGCGGTTTGCCATCTATTACGACACTCGCTGCTGAAAAAGTTGTACCTAAATCAATTCCAATAATTGTCATGTATCAAATCTCTCAATTCTGTCGATTAACGACGACATCTGCAAATCGTAGGACATTATCACCATGAATATAACCAGACCGTTCAACCTTCACAATGATATTAGATGGTTTATCGGGTAAAGACACTGCATTGACTGCAACATGCAAATACGGGTCAAAAGTTTGACCAAGTGCCTTGATCAGTTCGATTCCTTCTGCTTGGAGCAAAGTCAACAAGCGTTCATGTAGTAACCGTTGTCCATTCAACCAAGCCGCTAGTAGTTTCGTCGCATCTGGTTGTGTTTGTTGAAGTAGCTTTAACTGACGAATACCACTATGTAATCCGGCTTCGACAGCATCAATCACAGGAACAAATGCTTTGACTACTTCTAAGCGTGCTTCGGTGATAGCCTCTCGCTGTTGTGTTGCTTGATCCTGTTGCAATTGTGTTAGCAACTCTTGGACATCATGATTGGGTGCTTGTGACCCGTTCGCATCAGTCATTAAATTTGTTTTATAAAGCTCTTTTGCAAGCCGTTTCACTTGCTTATCAACATCTATCAGATCAACTTGGACCGTTGTTTGATGTAATTCCAAGACTTCAATACGACGAATAAGCTGGGTCACCACCTCCACCACCAGACGATTACTCGTCATAGGCGAATATCCCGAAAGTCGTCTTCAAAATCAATACGCATCAAATCTGTATCTGCTTTCAACACCCGTTGTTTATCCTGTTCGGTGGCCTCTAAAGAAAAAGTCGGTGGTCGTTTATAGGGTTGATAAGAAATCGGTGATTTGAGTAAAAACAAATCCGTAGCTGACCGTGCCCCTGGAGTACGAATCATATCGTAAGCAGCGCGAATACGTTTAAATTGTTGTGCGTCAGATTCTGGCGGATGTTCACGTACTTTAGCAAAATAGGCTTTCTTGATGTCTTTATCGCTTGCGGTTTGTTCAATCCCTAAAATATCATAAGGATTTAAGATCACCTCTTCGATATCGAGACGATCTTTTTTCTCATGTTCTGGTTCATGGTGCATCAGAAATAATCCTCCTCGTCGTCGTCAAAATCATCATCAAAGCCTAACATATCTAACATATTGAGCATATCTTCAATATTCATTTCTGGAGGCAACATCGACGGATCAAAACCGGGTGGTAGCATCGATGCAAGCGGATTGTTTATTTGGAAGCGAACACCTTCGATGACCCGCAACATCTCCGTGCTATGATTTTTCTTCGCCCATCGTTCGGCTTTTTCAAGATGAGATTCTACTTTTTTCATATTTTCTTTACCGAGATAGAAAAGTGCATACGCCAGATGTGCTGGACCCAAATTTGGATCGACCTTAAGAACCTCTTTTAGAATTGCTTCGCCCTCTTTATCCATACCCACTTCCAGATAAGAAGATGCTTGTCTTACTTGTATACTTTGATGTTCTTCACTATTATGAGATCGCTTTGAGGCTTCATCGAAGTACAATTTTGCAATATCAATTTGCTCGCGGTCAATCGCACACTGACCAATCCCAACATAAAAATTAGCATCTAATGCACCTGCATCGTCTGCACGTTGTAACATGGTTTTTGCTTTATCATGTTCATCAAAGATGTGACACATATCAATCAGATGATGTAATGCCCGTTGATTTCTAACATCTATAAGGTCAAATTGTTTCTGAATATCGGCTTCCTTAGAATCAACACTCATTAATCCAGCAATTAAATCCGCCCGTAACATATGAAATTCAGGAAATTTTTTAAGTTTCTCTTTAGCGAATTTAATACCCTCTTGGGCATTGAGACTAAAACGCATATAACGTGCAAAGGCTTCCAAATAGACCTCTTGCAAGTGTTGACGAGCAATCGCATCGAAAGACTCATTATCTAGTTCAATAACTTTTTCCCACGCATATATTGCCTGATGATTGACAATCCCCCAACCCTGTGGCGAAACCTCAGAAACTTCGCCCTTAAAAGCATAGGCTTTTGCACTCTTAGGATGTTTTTTAGTCACACGGTCAATTTGATTATGAGATGCTTCGAGTCGTCCAGATTCAGCATAGCGACGTGCTAAATCAATCCCCATATCGAGATCATCAGGATCATATTTGAGAGCCGTTTGCAGGGTTGTAATCGCATCATCTTCCATACCAACGCGCATATATAAATTAGAAATGCGTGACCATAATCGGGCAACTTGGTCAGGTGATAACCAATTCTCTGCTCCTTCTTTACGCCCGCGTCGCCGCGCAAATTCACGCCATGAATCAGCTGCTTCTCCCCACATTTCTAGCTTTTCATAAGCAATCGCCATGTTAGCGACTAATCGCCGAGCAACTTCACTTTCCGCATTTTTGACAGATTCCCAATAATCGCGTGCTGACTCCCATTTATTTTCTAAGGCTTCATCATAGCCTACTCGTAGTAATAGATGGGATTGAATCTCTTGCAAGCGTGTATTCTCGGGAAAATACTTAATTGCCTCTTGCACTTGTGCCAATGCACTAGCGATATCATCATCTGCCAATAAGATCTCAATGTAGAGTATATAAGCAAGTGACAGATTCTCATCTAGCGTATCCGAGCGTAAACCGCGTTGATAGGCATTACGCCAATGAGCTAGCGCAGATTGCAAATCCTTCCCATCAATTTGTAAAGCAATTCGCCCAAGATAATCGTGAGCCAGTGCCTGAGCATAAGATGTGTTATCACCTGTAATCACGGTCTCTAGTAATTCTTTGGCTTGTTCCCATTGCTGGTTTTGTACAGCGATGAGACCCTGCACAAGATTGTCAGATGAAGAAGCATTATTGGTAAACAACGCACGTTGATCCTCAGTGAGTTCATCCCAGATAGCATCTTCCGCCAACGACTGCCCACTGTCTTGCAATGCAAATGCTAAGGGCAATAAAGCGCGTTCAAATCTAGCTTCTTTCTGCAATATAGCACGATAGCCCTTAATTGCGTCGTTTAATTTTCCTTGCCGATGCTGAAACAATGCCAAATGATAAGCATACAGTGCATCATCCGATTGAAGTGTAACAGCTTGTTTAAAATCTTTTAGGGCTTGCTTCGGTTCTCGCTCAATATAACGATGAGCGCGTTGAAAATAGAGTTCTGCTAATGCTGAAGACCGTTTTTTCTCATCAATTTGACCTTTAATGCTCTGTAATAGCAAAATGGCTTTATCAAGGTTGCCTTGTTGAATAGTTTGTGTTATCTGATGAATCTCTGTCTTTTTCTTTCTGACTTTGCCAGACGTTCTACGCCGTCTTTTGCTCATATGACCTCTCTAATTTGGATTTGGGGATGGGTGGTAGATGATTTCCAGAGTGAGTTCAGTTACGATTTGCTTGTACCCATCGATACTAATTCACTTTTAAATATATCATAGTAGCACGAATTGCTGTCTTCCCTACGATACAAATCGCTAGCATCTATCCACCCGAAATGTTGTTTCGATGTTTGTGTTCGTAGATTAAATAGTGGAAATTTTCTGCTTATGTCGCTTTTTTTCTGCCCAAGATTGTTATTTTTGGCAAAAGATCATCTGATAGTGACACGGTAATTGTATCTGGTTGAGACAATTTAATACTCCATTATTTTTGGGTATTGCCAGTCGTATGTCCGCTTACACGAAGCTACCTAAGATCCTCCCCAATTCTGCACGTTTGAAATCTAACCTGACCTAACACATCTCAAGTTATTTCGTGAAGCACCTTACCGATGCTTTTCGCTGATTTAATATTACTCGACCTATTTAAGATAGAGCATTCATCGTTGTTGGATGAAGCCTTGAAAGTGAACAAGATGCTTTAAATCAGAAAATTGGCATCAAGCTGAAGTGAGCTTCTCAATCTGTGTCTCGGTATTCTCCAACAAGCGCTGTGTCATCTTGACCCCCTTCTGCCCTTTTGCCTCCATCTGGGTAATGCGCTCACGCAATGTTTGAGAAGCTTCTTGGAGTTGTGCGAGTTTGTGATCTTTAGCAGATAGGGGTTCGGTATTAACTTTAGGTGCAACCGGCGGAAGGACCTTGATCTGAGGTGCTTCTTTTTGGGGTGCTGATTGGGTCGGCTGCGTAGTGGTCGCCTGTGCTTGTTGTTTCTTCTGTTTCTTCTTCTCTTGTAAGTTCTTCCAATCCTTCTTGGGGAAGAGTTTGTCATGGTGTTCTGGTGTGAGATTTGTTCTGGCGAGGTAGAAGTAAACCCCACCCAGCGTGCGTTTACGACTCTTATCATGGGTCAGCATGCCGCCATCGGCTTGCACTTGCCGTGTCTGGTCGAGGAGCTTGTGGGCAAAGTCGATGCCAGCCACTTCAATGATGCGTATAATCAGCAAGTAATTCTTTTCTTTGAGTTCTTTGGCAATCGTTTGCGCTGCTTTTTTGCGTTCTTTGAAATCCATGATAATGCATCCATCTTTCTGCGGTTAATTGGCTCTATTTTAACACGAATTATCACACTTTACGGGCTAACGCCCGCTACCTTGTGAGGAGGATCTCGTGTGGAGTGGAGTGGCTTTAAGGGCAACAGCCAGCTCCGCTGATCGCCGAGTTAAACCTCGGGATAATTTATACTCGTCGTTGGCAGGTCGTTGTTAAAACAACGGCTACCATCTCCTATTATAAATAGCACCGATAAAAGGTGCGCTGACGCGGGGGGTTAAAACTCTCGATGCAACAGCTGTTTAATCTGTCAGACAAATAAATTTGTGAGCAGACAAAACCTCTTTAAGCACCCGTTAAAACGGTATGCTGCTATAGCAGACTGTGGTGTTTACAGATCATTTTGGCAGCCAATAGCAGACAGGATTATCTGCAAATAATAGCAGAATTGAAGTGTTTTGAAGTGAGTGACAGCGCATAGCAGACAAGAAAAGGGACAGCATTATAGTAATTTTTATTCTAAAGGTCTAATATTCAAAAATAGAGATCGCGCTATGAGGCATACAG
>JBAUIA010000431.1:0-8039 GCA_049680565.1 Phototrophicaceae bacterium | reverse complement strand
ACGGACAAGTCGCCACGTCGGAATTATTCTGGTCACTTTTGACAGAAGAACAACTCGCACTGACCCAAGAAACACGCGCTAGCTTCCTCAGTAACCCTGATGTTGGGGTAGAAAGTGATTAACGATGACGACACGAATTGTTGTACTCAGTGATAACGACGATTTTATCGCTCAAATTGATAGTGATAGCGGTGATAGGAACTATATACAGTCTTATTGGGAACTGATTAAACAACGGCGCAATGAGACTCATCAAATTATCTTTATTCTCATCATTGATGCTACTTCTGATGATTTCACTATACAATCGCTTGATGATTTAATCTTTAAACCTGACTATAGTATTTTGGTCACTCCGCATGATAAGCAAGAGTTAGTCACTCAACTCATTGATGATGTGTCAGACGTTTGGTATTTGCCTCTGCATCCAAAATTAGTCGAACGAGGTATCAATAATGCCAAGACTATACTAGATCATCAAACAGAAATTTTAGAATATTTGGGATATTTAAGTCATGAACTGAGTAATCCAATTGCATCGGTAAAAGGATATGCTGATCTGATGCTAAGTGGATTAACAGGTGAGTTAACCGAGCAACACAGAAAATTTTTGAGTGCCATCTTCAATAGTGGTCAAAGAGTAAATGATTTAATTGATGATTTGAGGGATGAAGTAAATATTCGTTTTAACAAATTTCAAGTTTTTCCCGACATTACCCAGCCTAATGATATGCTAGTAAATTTTAGAGATAATACATATCCTCAACTTATTAAGCATGAGGATAATCCTGCTGAGTTAAGCATTAAATTATCAGAAAATGCCAAGCCCATCATGGCAGATGAAGCTCGAATTATACAGCTTATCAGCAGGGTTATAAATGCTGGCATAAACTCTTCCATCATAAATATCTATTTCGTTCAAAATAAAATCCAAACACACTTCCAGATTACAGGTTTGATACTTACTACTCACACAGATAAAAATGGCAAAATTATCTGGTCAACTTATTTCTACCCATTTATTACTGCTGTTATTACTAAACATGGTGGCAAGTTCTGGATTGAAGAACACACTGATAATATGACAGTTCATTTCACAATTCCCAATGCAAGCGATAAAGACGCTCGATAAGGAAAATTAATCATGTCCCTACCTATTGATGAACAAATTACATTTCTCTATTGTGAGAACCTTGCAACGACTGCCTCCTTCTATGAGGATGTGCTCGGTTGGGAACTGGCTGTCGATCAAGGGAGTTGTCGAATTTATCACATCACTGGGCGTACAGCCTATTTTGGCTTATGCGAACGTGCCACCCCACGCGAAAAAGATGGCGTAATTTTCACGCTCGTCACACAAGATGTTGATGGCTGGTATGAACGCATCACAGCACATGGTATCGAATGTGAATACGCGCCACGCCTCAATGAAACTTATAATATCTATCACTTTTTTGTCAAAGACCCGAACGGGTATCTGATCGAATTTCAAAAATTTGAAACCCAAGATTGGGATCAATCCAAATAAAAAGGATGAGATTAGCTCTCATCCTCAGAAAAGGTTAACTGCACTTTGACATCTGTAATACGAATCCGCTTTTGATTGCGCCAAATCCGATGAATCCGTTCTTTGGGTGGGTCTATCTCGGTGCTAAAAGTAATCTGAGTATAGTAATCCTCGATTTCATCGAGCGTATCATGCAAGGTCACCCGAAAACGTTTATTCTGGATATTTTCAGGACCTAATAATTGCCAGAAAACAACAATATCGGCATTGAGCATATCGGCTAATGAGGGGCGTTGGGGATAATCATCTATTCCCCAAACACGTTCATGATGTTGCGCGTACTCAATGAAATTTTCAGGTAATTTGGGCATAGAACCCCCTCACTATAATGATGTCATTAACATGTAATGCAATCCGCACAATTTAGCCTGTGGTTTTCATCCCTGCTGCAATCCCATTGATTGTTGCAAGCACGGCTTCTAAGATTTGGGCATATTCGACACTCTTAGGATCAGTCGCGCGCAATTGCTTGAGCAATTCAACTTGAATAAAATTCAAGGGGTCAACATACGGGTTACGGCGCTCAATAGATGTCTGAATTGCTGCCATACGTTCTAACAATTGTGCTTGCTGGGTCACTTCACAAATTTTGCTATACGTCAGTTGATGTTCACGCTTAATCCAGCTAAACATCTCTGTACGGGCAGTTTCATCATCCACCAAACGCGAGTAAATTTCGGCAATTTCCATATCAGCTTTTTCAACATCTAATTCCGCATTATTCACAACAGTTTGGAAGAAACGCCAATTTTGGTACATATCTTGCAAGATTTCCAGACCATCTTCACGTTGTTGGCATAAGGCTTCAAATGCTGTACCAATACCGAACCAACTGGGGATAATAACACGGCTTTGCATCCAACTAAACACCCAAGGAATGGCACGCATCGCAGCAAATCCGCCTTTGCTTGATCGTTTGGCAGGACGCGATGAAATACGCAATTGTGATAATTCTGAAATGGGTGTCGAGGCTTGCCAATAAGTTAGGAAATTGTCATTTTCATACACAAAACTACGGTATGTTTTACGCCCTACCTCAGAGATGATTTCCATTGCTTCGACCCATTCAGGCTTGAGTTCGTACTCATCTTCTTTGCTAACAGCGCGAATCGCAGCATTCATCACTTGTTGTAAATGGCGATGAGCAATATCCGCATTACTATAGCGATAGGCAATGACTTCGCCTTGTTCGGTAATTTTGATGCCACCTTTAAGGGATTGCGGTGGTTGCGAACGAATTGCACGATTCGTCGGTCCACCACCCCGTCCGATACTCCCACCACGCCCATGAAACAATTCAAGCAATATTCCTTGTTCAGCACACGTATCGGTTAATTTCTGCTGTGCCTGATACAAATTCCAATTTGAGGCTAGGTAGCCACCATCTTTACTACTATCAGAATACCCAATCATAATTTGCTGATGTAAACCACGACCATCCGAACGGCGTTCCATATGATTACGGTAGACAGGATTATTGAACAGATTTCGCATCACATCAGGCGCATTATTGAGATCATCAATGGTCTCGAATAAGGGTGCGATTTGGATATTATCAGCAACACCCACTTCACTCGCAAAAAGCAACATGGTTAAGACATCGCTGGGTTGTTTACTCATACTGGCAATTGATGTATCAATCACAACAGCGCCGTATTGCTCATGCGCTTCGCCGACCATCCGCCACATACTGACAATACGCTGTGTGATAGGGTCAAGGTTTTCAAGTGATGTTGGGAATAGTGGACGAATATTCTGAATTTCATGATTGAGCAATGTTTGTTTCGTCGCTTCATCTGCGCCCAAGTAATCATCACAGATACCATAATGCTTAAATAATTCGTGAACAGTTGCAGCATAATCGCCAGCATCCTCACGGATTTCAAGTGGTGTGAGATGCAAACCAAAAATCCGCACTTTACGGATAAGCTGACGAATCGCAGTTTGTGCAATACGCGTCGCTCCATACTCTAATAAGCTATCCCGAATGATTTCTAAATCGCGGAGTAGATCAAGCCCTGTTGCGTAGCGATCAGCACTTAGGTTTTGCCAGACAACATCCATCGCCCCGCGAAATGGTTCACCTGAGTATGTATCACTGATACTATGTGATAAGCCTTCAATGATAGATTTTTCTGCATATTGTGTCAGGTGTTCCCGTAGATTCGCAACCTCTGCTAGATAAACACGTCGTGCAGCTTCGCGCAATGTTTGCAAGGTTTCGAGCGTGGCTTCGACAGTAACATTGGGATTGCCATCACGATCAGCACCAATCCATGAGGCATAGCGCAGCACTGGCGGTAAGAGTGTCCAATCTTCTGTTGGATATTCAGTTTCTAAGGTTTGTTGGAGAACATCATAAATATCAACAGCCGTATCCATAATGACAGCCGTGATGAAATATAGACCAAAGTCAACTTCATCAGCAACCGTTGCTTGATTAGCACGAATGGGACGTGTTTGCCACAATTCTTCAATTTCGGCAGCGAGTGTTTTCTCTAATTCGCGTAGTTCAGTCGGGAGCAAATTTTCACGTTCGAGCTTTTTCATCATTTGGGTGATGGTTCTCAATTTAATGAGAATCGCTTTACGTTTAGCTTCACTCGGGTGTGCGGTGAGTACAAGCCGTAAGCGGATTTGATCGAGTAAGGCACGAATATCGGCTGCGGATGCACCATTTTGCTTTAGTTCTGCAATCGCTGATGGAATTGATTCTCGTAAGCGATTGGCTTGTTCGCGTTCACGCAAGACACGTATGCGCTGTTGATCTTCTGCGATATTCGTTAATTGAAAATAATTTGCAAAGGCTTTGGTTAAAATTTGCTTTTCTTCGAGCGTTGTTGCATTAATGAGCGCTTCCAACTTAGCAGACGCATCTGGAATATTACGTCGGCGTGCTTTCGCTGTTTTACGTACATCTTCCACCAAACGAAAAGCTGCATCACCATGTTGTTCTTGAATAATTTGTCCTAGTAAATTGCCTAATAATCGAATATCACGACTTTGTAGGCTCATACCTTCAGTGAGAGTATCCATGTTTTATCCTGCTTGATTATGGCGATAAAATATGGATTGTATCGTGAATATGCCTTAGATGCTAAAGCTATCTGATAATTGCTCAATTCCACCACGCAACGCAGCATCCATTTGTTGGTAAAGCGCATTACCAGATGGTTCATCTGAGTTAGCATCCCCTCGTAACACCTCATCAAGAGGAATCCACGCATCTTCTGCTTGTAAAATAATCTCTTGGTTGAGATTGGTCATATGGTAAACCATAAAATGGTATTGCGTGAGCGCACCAAAGGTTCGAGATAAGGTCGCCTCGACGATCATATCTGGAATGAGCAAGGATAATTGGTAATCGGTCTCAAAGATGAGAATATTGGCAATTTCTTCATCAATTTCACGAATAATAGCGTCTTGAATTGTTTGATCGGATGGGCTGCGCCGTCCACCAATCAGTTGATATTGGTTGGCATTGGCATCATATTGCATCAGGAGTTCCGATACACCTGTTTCAGGATTTGTGCGCTTGATAATAACTTGTACGACTTCTTCAATGCGGGATGGCATTGGATCAGCGAGTAAGGCTAAACGGCGTGTTTCAAGTTCATGCAATAAAGTTGCCCCATTTTGTAAGACACCCGTTGGTTCACGATGAACACCTCGTGTTTTCCAATCATCAATCCATTGCAAATCTTGCTCAACATACGATGCGAGGCTTTCGAGCATATATTTAGCGGTTTGTGATGCAGCTTTGATATAGCGTTTCTCATCAATGTGAACCATACCTATCGTTTGCAGCATTAAGGCATAACCATAGGCAATATCTGGATTTAGATGTTGCGTGATTTCATCGATAGCAATCGCATCTTGGTTTGATTGTGGAATTTGTCGTAAAAATGCTGCAATCTGCTGCTGAGTCATGGCATCCCCTTTTTTGCCGATAATGTGTCTTCATTTTAAGGATGTAGATAGGCTTTCTATTGTACACGCTTGTGAGCTTAGCGATACATTGCTAGGTGCATAATTAGCCTCTCCACCCCTATCTATTGTTATTCCTTCTGCTTCTAGCATTTTATCTCCTAAAGTCTTTGCTTTATCATTTTTTTGAATCTATTTGTCTGCAGTGTATCTTGTCCGATCAGATTCACATGCCACTTCATTAAGAACCCACCAAATCCAAAGATATTTCATGATGCTTTGGTTACTCAATTCGCCTCAGACAACCGTCTTCACGAATTGGGTACTTGGCACAGCTTTAAAAGACTATAGGTCGTCAAGTTTTACGAGATCGTGTACTATCAAACTTAATTATTCTTCATTTTAAGGGTGTAGATATGCTTTCTATTGTACACGCTTGTGCTGTAGTGGGTTTAGATGGTGAAATGATTGAAGTCCAAGTCGATTTTAATCCACGCGCAGGCATTCCAAGTTTTACGATTGTCGGTTTGCCTGATTCGGCAGTACGAGAAAGCCGAGAGCGCGTGCGTGCTGCGGTCAAAAATTCTGGACTACGTTTTCCGAACAAGCAGTACGTCGTCAATTTATCGCCTGCAAATATTCCCAAACATGGACCTGCTTACGACCTAGCAATAGCGATTGGTGTATTGGCATCTACCGATCAAATTCCGATGGATGTCATCGAGAATGCCTTATTTGTGGGAGAATTATCCTTAGATGGGCGCATCAAGCATGTGAATGGTGTCTTGTCGATGGTCTATGCAGCCCAACAGAATGGCATTGATACGGTTTATGTACCTGAAGAAGATGCTGCGCAAGCTGCCGTCCTCAAAGGGATCACGGTGATTCCAGTGCGAACATTAGGCGAACTGGTTGAGCATTTGTACCAATTGAATCCTATATTGCCGTATCTGCCTGATGATAATTTCTTCACCAGTCAAGCTCCTGATAATTCGCTGGTTAATTTTAGTGAAGTGAAGGGTCAAGAGCATATCAAGCGTGCGCTCGAAATTGCTGCTGCTGGACATCACAATGTACGGATGGTCGGTAGTCCGGGTGTTGGGAAAAGTTTATTAGCACGTGCAATGCCTGCAATTTTGCCATCCTTATCACTCGATGAAGCAATTGAAGTCACACGCATTTATTCCGTTGCCGATAAATTAGACGGTGATGGTTTGGTATCACGTCGCCCTTTCCAAGCACCACACCATACCATTAGCCAAGCTGGATTGGTCGGCGGTGGAACGATTCCACGCCCCGGAAGTGTATCGCTGTCTCATCTCGGGCTTTTGTTTTTGAACAACTTCATTTTCTGATGCCTCATAGACACTCACTCCCTCCTCATCTATTTCACCAGTATCACGTTCTAAACGCATCTCATATTCATAGTAGGTTTCCATTTTGCGAACATGACCACTATCAGGGATTTCTACACCATTACCCAAGACTTTACGTATTTTTTGACGAATGCTGTACCATTTGCGATGGGGGAATGTCTTGGCAATTTTCAATTGATTTGATTTTGCATCAATCAGTGTGACTAATTGTGTAGTATCTTCCTCGCTCCATCGTTTTCCCGCAGTTGCCCTATAAGGGGTATTTGCCTTCTCTGAACGCTCCAAATAGTCGGTATATGTTTCTTCATGACGAATTGGTGTTTGGCTTGGTGTATAACCTTCACCAGTCTCGGTGTAGATTTTCATATAAATTTGCTTCCATGTGCGATTAGGGAAACGAAAACATATCTCTAATTGTGTTGCACCCTCTTTGATAAGTTCCTTTAAATCTCTGGTTTCTTTTGCACGCCATTCAGAAAAACCGATGCCGTTTCTACCTACCCTCACTTCATCAGTAGTACTATCACGCCATTCAACGGCAACTTGTAGACCTTGATTATCTAGTCTGGAGATAACAACACGATTGATGAAAGCATGTAATACAGTGCGCTTTTCATCCCGTGTCATTTCATCCCAACTATCAAAAGCTGTAGCATAGTCTTCTCGTAACTGTCTAACAGTCTCGATATGGATAAGTTCTTGATTGTTTTCTGCAAGAACATTTTTGAGGCGATTATATTCACTCTCAGCTTCGTTAAAACGTTCTTGTACCTTTGCAATGAGTGTTGGGTTATCAAGCGTATCCAAACTTGCCAGCAAGTTATTCATAGTACGCTCAACTCCATCAAGTTGCCGTTGGCGTTTTTCAAGTTCTCTACCATGTTCAATTTCAAACTCAGCTACACTTTTTTGCCAAGTTTCATCATCAAAAGTGATTTTTACCTTTTCTTTTAGTAACTCTACAACGGGCGCGTCAACGTAATCAGCTTTTTTCCACCAGACAATCTGTTCAATCGGAAATTGTGACCATGTACTATAGGCATAGTGTTCTTCTTTTCCTACATAAGAGGTTCTGCCTTTTAACCATTTTTCTTCATGCTCTGTGAAGATCATGCCTGACAAAAGAGGCTTTTCAACTGGACGGTGTTCTTCCAATGACGGGCGTGCAT
>JBAUIA010000430.1:0-2787 GCA_049680565.1 Phototrophicaceae bacterium | reverse complement strand
TATCGCGCCCATGTTCAATGAGAAGTGAAATTTGCTGACTAATGGGCATTGGGCTAGTCATCATCATAACTTTCTAAACCAGGTAAGGGTGGCATTTCTAGACCGGCTTTGCGCTGTGCTTCTGCTGCTTGGACCCACTTGATAATCTTGAGCAAATCTCGCTGTGAATCAGGTGAGAGGTTGGTTGCCCGAAATGCGATTTCGCTCAATTCAGGGATATGTTTATCGCGATCATTATCTTGAATAAAGGCATAACACTGGTCTTCATTTTGAGCTTCAAAATAACGCAGGGGAACATCAAAGAACCGACAAATTTCGCGCAATGTATTCAATTGCGGATTTTCGATACGCCCTGTTCTCAGTTGACTCAATGTTCCCACACTAATACCTGTTGCATCACTCACTTCTTGTAAGGTAAATGGACGCTTTTCCGCGTGTTGTACGGCATCAAAAAGTATTGTGAGTTGCTTTGAGACTGGTAAATAATCTTCCATATCGCACCATCCAATTTTAGTACAGTGAAACCTTTGACTATTTATTCAATTTCACTATAATGAGTATATATCATAATTAAACTGCATGATAGCATAATTTCACCGAATTGTGTTTTTGTGTAAACCAGTCGATTAGACAGCGATGTGGAAGGTATTTTATGCGCTCAATAAATGTTGGACTAGTTGTCGCCAATGATCTTATTCGTAGCGGTATCCAGTCAATTATCAGCACTGCTAATCACGATATCCAGATTGTGAGTTGTTTTCAAACGATGGCAGATTGTGAAACATACTTAAACGAGCAAAGTATTCCGATTTTATTGATAGATGATTTATTGCCAACAGGTATCAAACTAATGGAAATTGTTACTCGTTTATACGATCGACATCCCACAATGAAAATCGTGATTCTGAGTAATTATTTGAATGAATATTATGTGCAACGCTTTATTGATTGTGGCGTTGTTGGTTTCATTTATAAAGATGACAATTTAATGGAAACGCTTGTTTCAGGTATCCGCACAATTGCAGCAGGTCATATTTATCATTCACCACAAGCATCTAGTTTACCGTATCGGCGCATCAATGATGATATACTCAATCAGACTGATATTGCTGTCTTGCAATTGCTGGCAAAGGGACGCACTGTGCAGGAAATCGGAACTCGATTATGTATCGTAGCGCGAACAGTCTACCGTATTCGTAGCAGGTTGCGTGATTATCTCAATGTGCGAACCAATGAGCAAATTGTTGAAGCGGCAAAACAACGTGGATTAATTAACGCTAAGGAGTTAGAAGCCTAAAATCTCAAGTAGGTAGTTTTGCCTCACATAATGTCTAATTTTACCTCTCTCAATGTCATGATTGTCGCGTTTGATAGCATCGAAGGCGTGTAATCTTGATGTAATAGATGAGGAGCTACAGTCATGGAAAAGACCATTGAGATTATTTTAGCGGATAGCAATGATTTATCGCTGATTGGTAGTTGGGCAGTTTTATTGCAAAATCCTGAATTTGATGTCGTCGCAGCAGTGACACAAGTAGATACCCTGATGACCGTTACACGACATTTTAAACCTGATGTGATTATCTTGGATGAAAATCTCTATCCACAATTAGACATTTACCAGACGATTCAACAGTTACAAGCCATTGTTCCAACAGTAAAACTCATTATCTTGGGTGAGTTATATGACGGGTTGCATATGCGAGATTTATTTCATGCAGGTGTTCTTAGCTATTTGTATCGTCAAGATAGGCTTCAAGATTGTTTAGTGTCTGCTGTGCGGACAGTATTACGTAATCGCAAATACCTCTCTCCAACAGCCAATGCTGAATACTTGGTAGCGATGCAATCTCCACAACGCGATTGGCAACTCGATCCAGAGGCACGAAAAATTTTACAGATGCTTGCCCATGGACACCGTGTATGCGAAATCGCTACTGCGCTCAATATTGATACGCGACGGGTCTATTTTGTGCGCCAGAAACTGCGTAAACGCTTCAATGCAGATACCAATGAACACCTGATTTCTGTTGCGGTAGCTGAGAGATTTATTTGTCTGTGAAGGGTGCGCCACCTGAACGTTCGCACAAAGCTACCAGAACAGACGACGCTGTTTTGTATTTGTCCGTTCGGCATCTACCAAGCCAACCGCGTAAAATTTCAACCCTCACCCCATTCCATCCCACTGAATATTCTGGCGACCATACTACTGCCTGAACAAGCCGTTGATGTAACGCTGGTTTGGGAAAGGAATAATGAGATTTACGCTTCACTGAGGCTACTAGATTTTCAGTATAACTTGACAGTCGAGTAACATAACTAGTCTGAGACATCGGGTATTGGTAGATAAAGGCTACCATTTCCATATATATTATCTCGTCCAGCTATTTCGCCATCATCTTGAGCAGAATTGAGCAGAAAAGTGAAAACGTCTTGGGCAGAATAATCTGGATATGCTTCCCAAACGAGGGATGCCGCACCTGTAACCAATGATGAAGAGGCTGATGTGCCGACAAAGTAACTACCATTTAATTCTAAAAATCCTGGCGCTACTAAGTCAGGTTTTAGACCGCCATTTGACAAAGGTCCGCGAGAACTGTAATCGGCGATACTAGTTCCATCGAGTGCTCCTACTGTTAATGAGTTCGGACTATCCCCAGGAGACAGTATAGATCCTGAAGCATTTCCATTCGGCAATGTGACAAATTCAACAAACAACGCGAAATCAGTTCCAACCGCAGTACCGTTGCGGTCTATAACTTGAATTGCAAAGTCACGCGACATATC
>JBAUIA010000429.1:0-3704 GCA_049680565.1 Phototrophicaceae bacterium | reverse complement strand
GGTTAATTGTAATCGGCTGGAAAACGGGACAATTTTCAAAGGTAATTTGCCATAAATAATGGGCTTGTAAACCATTATCGTTAACAAGCGGTGTCCACATTTCGCCGTTCCAATATGACCATATAATCGGTAAGGCATCCAGCTTAGAGGCATCCATTGTTTCAAAAGTGAGCGTGATACGTTTATTATCAGGCAAGGTGAATAAATCATCATGCGCGATATAGAGCATGTGCGGAATCGCGGTGTCGCCTTCAAAGGCTTTGAAAACCAGTGGTGGTTCATCTAATGCTGCAATTGTGTGATCGGCATAAGTATCGCGGTGTGGTTCACGCGCAAATACACCAGCGATGCGCGTTGGTGTCAGATAAATATCGTCATTAGTTTCGTAGATAATTTCGCCGTCATCGGTTAAGGCACTCACTTGTGTCCATGCAGGGACTTGTACCCCTAAACGGCTACCTTCTGCGAGTGAAAATGTGAGTGGAACACGCGCAGGTTGTGGCGGAATAGCATCCACACCGATGAGATTTAAGAATGCCAGCAAATTTTTATCAGGGACTTGATTCAAGCGTGTTTGCACATCTTCGACCATGTAACTAAAGAGGGTCATGAGTGCTTGCCCCATATCCATCTCTGACGAACCATGCCAACCTGAATACGCCTCTGCATATGTTTCGAGTGCAGCCAGAATTTGCTGACGGGTACGTGCATCAATTTTTGGAGCGGAAACCATTGCTTATGTCATCCTAAGTAGAATGGATATACTAAATTATAACGGCTATTGTCTGCCCGTAGGACATATTCAATCTCAATTGTGAGATGATTAATTTCATTGGGTACTTCTGCAACCGTGACCTCAATCACTGTAATACGGGGTTCCCATAGTACAAGCGCACGATACACCTCATCGGTAATATCATTTTGAGTGCGTGGTGTATTCAATCCATAGACCATTTCATGAATCCCACAGCCAAAATCAGGGCGCATGACACGCTCACCGGGCGCAGTGCCTAAGATCATCCAAATGGATTGGCGCACAGCTTCTTGATAATGGGAAACTTTTATTGTGCCATCATTATCTAATGCAATCGGAAAGCCCCACCCTTTACCTAAAAATTGATTATCCATCTGTTGATTATCCTCCTATCATCACTTTAGAGGATGGCACAACGATTGTTCCCATTGGGGCAGGGGGATCACCACAATTTAAGCCTTTATCACCCAAGCGGGCAGCAGGCTTTTTATTGATAAAAACCGTTGCGCTCCCCATGATGATATTACTCTTATTTTGTGGCGCTACTTGGAACGATGTCCCCGGTGGTGTTGGTGTATGCGATGGGCTATTGGTCGCTGTGCTTGTTAGAATCGCAGCAGGTTTGCCATCTATCTTAACATCGCTACTTAAACCACCATCTAATTTACCATTAAATGGATGGGGTAGTGGTGTTGGTACTGTTCCCGCAGGGGTTGGCACTAACACAATGTGAATATCTATCCCGACGACTTTATCATTTTGTTTGGCTGCTGGTTTACCCATATATCGACACCTTTTCGTGATTATCAGATTAATTGATATTGACCACTGCCCCCTTGACGGTCAGAGGACCCCCTGCTTTCAATTCGCCTTGACCACTGGCTTGGGCAGCGAATTTACCACTGGCTTTGATTTCTATATTTGTGCCTTGAATACTTACATCACCGCCTGATGATTTAATCGTGATGTCTTTCTTGGCAGTTAAATCAATTGTGCCTTCGGATGTGATCGTGATGCTATTGGCTGCGACATCAATCACGATGGTATTCTTGCCTGATTTATCAATCACTTCGATTTTTTCTGAGCCATCGGTGTCATCAAGGCGGATGATGTGTCCACTACGCGATTTAATAAAGCGCAGGTTATTCTTACCATCATCATTGGTTTCGGGTGGCTTCTCTTTGCCATTCCATAATGAGCCGATAATGTACGGGAATTCCATCATTCCATGTTGGAAGGCAACCAAGACTTCATCCCCAACTTCAGGGAGAAAAAATAATCCCATTTGTTGACCGCTCATTGGGGTTGCTATCCGCGCCCAATGGCTTTCATCTTCTGCGGATAGCCAAGGGAATTGCACTTTGACCCGTCCGAGCTTTTCTTCATCTTTATTATTGGTAACAATCCCGACTGTTACCCCGTAAAAACGATTATCATGGGGTGCAGCAGCGAATAGATCATTGAAGACATTATCCATTGGTAGCGTTCCTCCGTGCTGTGAATGCGGTCAAAAAACCTTCCGATGGGCGAATACTGTAGGTGATTTCAGTCAGGTAATAATCGCCACTAAAACGCTTGCCCATATTACTAATTTCAACCGTTTTACCTGTGATGAGGTCGGTACGTCCTTCGCATAAGCCCTCAGCCGTCATATAAGAGAGGGACATATGCGTATGCTGTCCCGATGCAATTTTATCGCCTTCCGCTTTGGTCAACAGGGGGCGCATGGTTGATACCATTTCAGCCGAACCAAAGGCACTATCAGCAGTCGCATAGCCTTTTTTGCTGCCGAGGTCTTTACTGGCACGGCTTGCCTCGCTAATAATCGCTTCTTTTTTATTGACATCCCAACCGCGCACTGCAACTTTACCCACCTGCCCAATATTATTGGTACGGGCATAAAATTCGATCAAATCACTTTCCCAATCCAATGTAATCCCCGACGATTGGTCGAGTTCAATCGGACGAAAAACGAGTTTTCTATCAGTGACCAAGACCTCATAGCCGATGCGTTCTGCGCGATCTCGTAGAAAATCAATATCCGATTGATTATGCTGTAAAACGTAGTCATGTTTGATTGATGTATCGGTCACTTGCCCTGATAAGCCTGTCTCAGATGCAATTTTACTAGCGATTTCGCTATCTTTCATCTTTGTAAATGTGCGCGTTTTACGTCCACGCATCAACCGATGGCGACGATCAAAAGCACGAATGAGCATCATCGGCGGACTATCCATTGTAATATCGAGTTCAATGCCAATAATCTCGCCTGAAAAAACTTCTTTTAGCGCACTATCCACATACCCCATGCTGACGGTAATCGGATTACCCTCTGCAAAAATAGACTCATCTACCCATTTGAATTTGTGTTGGGCGCGGTCAAAGGTTTGTAACTGAATCTCTGCCATGCTTGGCGCACTAATATCGTCATAGACAATAAGTGATGCAATGTCACCTGCTTGATCGTCTGATAGTGGGCTACCATTAATTTTAATGAGGAAATCGGGTACGAGATTAGATGGCATGGGTCATCGTTCCTCTGGCTTTAAGGCGGGGATTGTCAAGACGCGCCCCGGTTCGAGCCGATGTGGATTGGTAATTTTGTTAGCGGTGGCAATGAAGCGCCAATACGATGGACTATTAAAATGCTGATAAGCAATGCTACTCAAGGTTTCGCCACGTTTAACCACATGCACTTTAAAGACATCAGGTGATTTTTTATCCACTGATTGTTGATCTTCTTTGGCATCACGCCATTGCTGAAAACTGCAAACAGCTTCGGCGCGGACAGGTGTGCCATCTGCTAGGAACATCTTGTAATCAATTGTCAAGCTGATCAGAACACACTTAAACGGCAGCTTTGACCCCCATGACATTTTGCCCCACTTGAGGGTACAAATAGGTGGGCGATGATAACGTCCATCAATCCTGACGAGGCGCACCATATCAT